>CAJWRZ010000008.1 GCA_913045955.1 uncultured Puniceicoccaceae bacterium | reverse complement strand
TATGGCCTCAGGTGGATCAGCTGGCGGTCATTTAGCCGCAGTCCTTGGCACGATTAAAGATGAACGAAACGGAAGTTTATCGGTGCCCAATGCAATGGTCCTTTTTAATCCAGTTTGTGATGTTCAAGGAGAGAAAATGTCCCTTCACCGCCTCGGTGTTCCGGCAGAAGAAATATCACCTTATAATCATATTCATGCGTCAAGTCCTCCCACTATTATCTATCATGGAACGGCAGACAAAACTGTGCCTTATCTAAGCGCTGAAATGTTTCATGAAAAGATGACGGAGCTGGATAATCAATCGATATTGGTTCCTTTTGAAGGTAAGAGCCATGGCTTTTTTAATCGCAATAAGCAGAATCCTACGAGTGATTATCAAAAAACTTTAAAACTTACCGATGCTTTCTTTAGGCAACTTTCTTGGGCATCAGCTGATAAATAGTGCACGGGAAACTTGTGGAGTGATATAAATTCCTCTGAAGCCATTGATCATTTAATTTATTATTTATAGCTCCCGTAGTTCAATGGATAGAGCAGCGGCCTCCGAAGCCGCAAATGGCAGTTCGAGTCTGCCCGGGAGCACCATCATTATTTCCTATACATTATTTTATTTGGCTATTTAATGGATAGTTATGACCACTAAAGTTTTCAGTATTGCAAATCAAAAGGGTGGCGTTGGTAAAACAACAACGGCCATAAACTTAGCCTACGCGCTCGCTGAGTCAGGTCTAAAGACGGTCCTTATTGATATGGACCCGCAAGGAAATGCCACCAGTGCTTTGGGGCTTGAAAATAAAGAAGGCGGTAGTGTCTATGGCCCTCTTTGCGGGGAAGGGACGATTCTAGAACAGGTTCAATCCGTGCAATCACACACTAATTTATTCATGGTTCCATCGGAGATGGATTTGGCGGCTATTGAGGTGGAGTTAGCCCAAAGGGATAATTATCTATTACAGCTGACCGGCTTATTAGAGCCACTGAAGGCTTCGGATAATTATGATGTCATCTTAATCGACTGCCCGCCCGCTCTTGGGATGTTGTCGATGAACAGTTTGGTGGCTGCCGATTATTTAATCATCACATTGCAAGCTGAGTATATGGCGATGGAAGGCTTAAGTCAGATTTTAAAAGTTTTGGATTCCTTAAAAGCCTCAAGTATCAATCCAAACCTTGAGCTTGGTGGAATTTTGATGACCTTGTTTGATCGCCGAGTGAATCTTGCGCATCAAGTAGTGGGTGAAGTTCGTAAACATTTTGATGAGCTCGTATTCCGCAATAATATTCCAAGGTCTGTAAGGCTCAGTGAAGCTCCCAGTTTTGGGCAATCAATTTTTGAATATGACCCAAATTGTGCCGGTGCATACGCCTATAAGTATTTTACCGAAGAGTTTATTGAGCGTTTTGATTTAGGTTCATAAAGCTTACTCATGGAGGATCCTAAAAAAGTAATCATTCCTCATTTAGATTCCTATCTAGAGCATCTTCAGTTTGAGCGTCGCCTGTCAGAATACACGGTTAGGAATTACCGTAAATCAGTGAGCACGCTTGTTGAGTATCTTATCGCAGAAGGGCAATGGTCAGGTAGTTTTGATACTTTAAATGACAAAACAATTCGTTCCTTTTTAGTCGACCAACAAAGAAGAATAGCCCGTAGAACCTTACATAATTATGTCTCAGGACTGCGGAATTTTTATACCTATTTAAGGCGTAAAAAATATTTAGAAGTGAACCCTTTCTCTAATCTAGTTTTGCCCAAGCTAGAGCGTGTGCTTCCCGAATTTTTAACCGAAAAGCAGATGCGCGATTTACTCGAAGCACCCGCAAAAATGTTTAAGTTAGATTTAATCACTCAATTCGAAGCTTTTCGCGATAACTTGATCATGGAGCTTCTCTATGGGGGTGGACTCCGTATCAGCGAACTTTGTGACCTCAAGCAACATTCAATTCAGCTAGATAAAGGAGTGGCGCGCGTCTTAGGAAAAGGTCGAAAAGAGCGAGTCTGTCCGTTAGGTCCGGTGGCTATTCAATCGTTAAAAGCCTTTCAGGCAGATTTTGACTTTGATTATTCGCCGCAGGCACCTGTGATTGTGGATAAAAAAGGAAAGCCGCTTAAGCCACGACAGGTACAAGCTTTGCTCAAGCGTTATTTGAAGTTTGCCGGTTTACCCTTAAGCATCTCACCGCATAAGTTAAGGCATTCCTTCGCGACACATTTATTAGACAATGGTGCAGAATTAAGGGCCGTTCAAGAGATGCTCGGACACTCGAGCTTATCGACGACGCAACTCTATACTCATGTATCGATTCAGCGATTAAAGGATATTCACGCTCAGGCTCACCCACACGGATAATCTTTTAAGAGGGAGGGGTGCTGATTTTAGTGCTCTTTAGGGTGCTCGGAACGCTTGATTTTCTCAGTCTTAGATAAGGCGAAAGGGCTGGCCCAATACCGCCAAGGAAGTAGCCCCAAGACGATCACAAAGAGCTGACCGAGCGCAAATAGCAACATCCAGAAAAAGCCACTATCGGTGAAGCCGTAGGAATGTAAGCCAACTCCTAATAAGTTTGTTCCAAACCAAGACCAAGCAGTGACGATATTACCTAAGATCGCCAGTAACATGATCCCTCTTTCTTGGCAGATACCACCCCAGCGCGCGTGCAAGACGATAGCACCCATTATAACAATCATCAACGCGCCATTTTCTTTAGGGTCCCAGCCCCAGAAGCGTCCCCAAGATTGATCAGCCCAGATGCCTCCCAGGATAGTGCCCACGAGGCTAAAGAGTGCGGCAAAACAAGTGATGCCATAGACCATATTTGAAAGTGAACGGGCTTTGTCCTTATCGAACTTTTTTGAAAGCAGTGCCATCAATATGAAAGCGATAGCGAGGGCTCCAGCTAAAAACATAGCCGAGTAGCCGAAGGTTATAATTATAACATGAGTGGCTAGCCAGAAGTTTGAGTCTAAAACGGCACGCATCATCTCGAGGGTGTCTCCGGTCATGGCTAGGTGATGGGCGATGATTAAAGTCGCAAATCCGATCAGTGAGGCCATCGCGCCGCCGATGCCGTTTTTATAGATTTTCTCAATGAACAATCCTAAGAATACGGCGCCCCAACCCACAAATACAGCGGAAGAGTAAAGGTTGGTGACAGGCGGCCTGCCTTGTATATACATCCGTGCGATTAAGCCGAAAGTGTGAATTAAAAAGGCTAGGGTGAGGAGCCAAAAAGCAGTTCGGTTGAGCGTGATGCCCCATTTGAGCCAGGAGATGGCTAGTAGGAAAAAAGCGAATACATAGAGCTGAATCGATAAGGCAAAGGGTTTAAAACCATTAAACCAACGTTCGAATTGAACACGTGATTCTGCCTTTGGGAAATCTTTTTTGAAAGACTTATGGATGGCATCAACGCCTTGGTTGAATGCTTCAGCATTGTCCGACCGATAAGCCATTGTTAATTGTGCGTAGTGTTTCAGTACCGGACTGAGCCTTTCGCCTTTCATGACATCTAAAAGTTCGAGTCCTACATTTTTCCAATCACTTAAATCATTTAAGGCAGCATCTTGGTCAGCGGTTTGGTCAGCGGTTTCTGGCGGAATGATTCGAAGGCGTGCAGTTTTTGATAAGTTTAAATAGTTGTCTCCGTAGGCAATGAATCGATCGAGTAATGTCTTATCAAAGGCTTCGCCGTTTTGTTGTTTTTTAATAGCATCCAGTCCTTGATTTATAATACTTTCATAGCTTTGATATTCATCGATGAGTCGATTAAGACGTTCGGCATTTCCAGTGGGATGAAGGGATTGTAAGCTTGCATTATAAAGTAATAGACCGTTATGGATCTCGGCGATTTGTCGCTCGTAGGCATTCCGCTTCTTAGCTTCGGGTTCTAAATTTTGGTAGAGTGTTTGTATCTCTTCAAAATAAGGCTGTAAGTCATTGTAAGAATAGTAACGTTTTGACTTTGCTTCGAGTCCTTCCAGCCCTAATTCGTCAGGGAATTCTATTTTGAATATTCTGTAGGTGTCTGCCAATTCGGGTTGCATACAAAGGTCAATGAACCATTGGATAGAGCTGATTTTAGTGCCTTCAGGGGTGATGGTGTATTGCCGACCGGACAAAATCATCAGTGTATTTCTAGCAACAGAATCAAGTGGTTTTATCCGCCCACCCACTTGGACCGGAAGTTCAGAGAACTTTTGTATATCAAAAGCTGAATCAGTTCGTTCGGACTGTATTTGCCGAGTTATCGTCGACAAAGTCAATAGGGCGATCGCTATGTAAAAAATAATTTTCATCGTGTCCTACTTTTCTGTAAAAATTTTATAAAGTGCATTCCAAATTGGAAGCACATGCCTAAGCCCATTAAGAGCACACTGATGTAAGGCAGTAACCATCCTGGATTTTTAACGACTTGGAAAATGGAGGTCTGATCATTATTTGCAAAAGATGCCTGATAAAAAGTAAGGCCGCCATAGCGTAAGGGATGATTCATGTAGATCAGTGCTTTTTGCTTAACCGCGCCTTTGGGATCTTTTATATAAACTTCACTTGAGAAATTAAATGGGATTTCAGTTCCAGGATATTTGTCGTGTTTAAAGTCAATCAATTCGATTTGGAAAGGGTGGTAGTAGCGCTTGAAACGAAGGGCAATCTCATAGCTTTTGTTCCCGGCTGCTAAAATCTGTGGTGGGAATCGCTCATCAATGACATTCGACACAAGCCATGTGCCCAGCGCTTTTTCATTTTTGTCGATTATTTGGATGTAGGCAGTTGCTGTGTTAATGGCATCTTCAGCGTATTGAGGCGCTAGAGGGGTGACTTGGAGATCAATTCTCTCTACGAGTCCCTTGTTGGCTATTTGAGGCTTTTTAGGAGAAGTATCGGGGGCATCTTGGGGTGCGCGATTCAGTGAAGCATTGGGAAAATAATCTAGAGTCTTGAGGCTGAGCTCAGTGTCCGGTATTTTGATACGTTTTCCTTTCTTTAAAAGGGAACTTGGGATCGCGTGAACTCGGTCTAATTGAGGGTTAGAGCGATCAATTAAGACAAATTCATTATCAAGGATGGTTTCTGAATAATTGCTCTTACTGCCTTCATCGACGGACATCTGACTTTCTACCGAAACAATATCGGTTAATAATTCACTGATGAGTAGAAGGATTAAGCCAATATGGATACAGAAAAGCCCAGACTTTTTCCAAGTTAACTTAAAGCGGGTGGCATGCGCGGCTAGTAAATTTATTAGGAGCATTCCGCCGATTAAATAACCACCGGGCATAGGCAATTTGATCCATTGCAATGCATCACCAGCCGGAGCAGAAAGTGGGTAAGACCAGACCACTAAGAAACTTTCGAAATAGCGTTTCTGAGTTTCCCAAATACCAAATTCTACTTGATCTAAAGTTCCAAAGAAAATCAGAACAAGCGACAGACTGAGTAAAACTACTGTCAGCCGAAGAGAGCTGAAAAATTTAAGGATGGGGTGCATTAATGATGGTGATCTTCAATCGTGAACTGTGATAAAAATGTGAGGAAGTTTTCGGTCTGTTCTTCGATCGTCAGGATATTGCCCTGCATTTTAACAAACCAAGTCGCTCCATGGAATGGCAGCATTGCGCCTAATATTGAGTTCGTACTGCCTTCGATTTTCACATAATAGCCTGGGTGATTCGATATGAGGGTCGGTTTAAGAACGGTTTTAAGAGTCTCGCTATCGATCGGGGAAAGCCCAATTTGCTGCCTCCAGCGGTTGACATTAGCGAGGTTGCCACCGACATCACCCGGGAATACAGTCACGCTTACCTCGGCATTGCCTGTTGCGTTTGAAATCTTGAAGTTAGCTTTACGAATTGAGCTCGGGGCAAATTCAAGCCAACCCTCGGGGACAGGGTAGTTGATTCCAGAGGCACTTGAGGCAAAATCAGCCATCCCCGGTAAAGCCTGCATGGTGCTGGTGCTGGTGCTGGGGCTACTTGCTTGAGCGCCCTTTGGAGAGGCTGCTCCTGGGAGGGTCCTAGCGACTGGGCTTTGTTCCTTTGCAATGGTGTAGCTACTCGCTTTGGGCTTATTTGAAGCTATGAGGCAGTAGACTATAAATAATAGGGCTAGGCTAATTCCAAGGGTGATCAATAAGGGCTTTAATTTCATGAATCGCATTTTATTTAAAATGAGGTGAGTTCTTGAATTTCGTCAAGCTATTGAGGCAAGCTTTTAACATTGGGAAAGCTTTTGAAAAGGACGTTTTATTTGTTAAAACGGAAAACAGTCACATCGCCGTCTTTAAATACGTATTCTTTTCCCTCCAAACGATATTTGCCGGCTTCTTTAGCTTTTTGAACACTGCCTGCAGCAATCAAGTCTTCGTAGGAAACAATTTCTGCTTTGATGAAGCCTTGTTCAAAATCAGTATGGATCACTCCAGCGCATTGTGGGGCTTTCATGCCATTTTTAAAGGTCCACGCCCGCACTTCTTTTTCACCCGCAGTAAAATAAGAAGCTAACCCGAGCAATTGATAGGTGGAACGAATTAAAATAGACACACCTGAATCTTTAATGCCCAGTGATTCTAGATATTCAGTGGCTTCAGTCGCATCGAAATCAATCAGCTCAGCTTCAACGAAAGCAGAGATAACACAGGTGCCCGCATTGTGGCTTTCTTGGGCGAAAGATTCTACTTTTTTCACGTATGGATTTTGGGATGGATCCGCTAAATCTGCCTCGGATACATTACAGGCGTAAAGTACTTTCTTTGCCGAGAGTAGGCACAGCCGCTTTAAAGTAATCAGCTCATCCTCATTCATTGAAAGGGTGATCGCTGGTTTATTTTCATTGAGATGGGGAAGTAGGCGGTCAATCAGTTCAATTGATTCTAGGGCTTCCTTATCACCGCTCCGTGATTTTTTAACAAGTTTTTCCCGCTGAGATTCTAAAGAACTTATATCTGAGAGCACTAGCTCAGTATGGATGACTTCAATGTCTCTTAATGGGTCAATTGAGCCCATATTATGGATAATATCCTCATCCTCAAAACAGCGCACGACGTGGACAATTGCATCCACTTCTCTAATATTTGCTAGAAATTTATTCCCCAAGCCTTCTCCCTTACTAGCACCCTCAACAAGTCCCGCAATATCAACAAACTCAATCGCTGCAGGTATGACGGTGGTCGTTTGGGCGATTTCTTTAAGGGGCTCAAGCCGAGTATCGGGCACTTGAACCACACCGACATTTGGATCGATTGTACAAAAAGGATAATTCGCCGATTCAGCTTTCCGCGTACGCGTTAAGGCATTAAAGAGTGTACTTTTTCCGACATTTGGTAGTCCTACTATTCCCGCTTGAAGCATAGGATTAAAATGTGAAGGACTCTTTCTAGGGCAATGCTAAATCTTTTTTATTTTTATGAATGGAATTGCTTCATCGAATATCTGCCGTATCTATAAACGGATACATCTTAAATCCAAAGTGAGTACTCCATCAAAAAAGCAAACGAGCATCCAAGCCTTGAAGCAGCTTCAGAGGCGGTTGCCCGGACGTGTATGGGTCGGTTTGAAAGAACTAGAAGCCGCTTCGGTTGATAATTTGAGGATCTCAGTCATCCCCGATGCTGTGGTGAAAGTTGCGGCTGAAGCCGATGTTGGAGTCGTCTTAAAATTAGCGAATCAATACAAAATTCCTGTGACCGCACGCGGTGCTGGCTCATCGGCAACCGGTTCAGCGGTTCCTGTCTGCAAAGGATGGGTTTTAGATTTATCTGAGCTCAAGGGAATTAAGCTGAATCCTTATTCTAAAATTGTCACCGTCGGACCAGGGGTGACCACCGAAGCTTTACAAAAAAAGGTCGCAAAAGCCGGACTCTTTTATCCTCCTGACCCATCCTCCAAAAAATATTCTACGATTGGTGGGAATATAGCCTGCAATGCTGGAGGAATGCGCTGTGTTAAATATGGGGTTACTCGAGATTATGTACTCGGACTTGAGGGCTATTTAGCGAATGGAAGTTTTGTTAAATGGGGCTTACCTTTAAAGAAATTTGTCTCAGGTTATAATTTGAAGGATCTATGGATTGGTTCAGAGGGGACTTTAGGCATTGTCACTCAAGCGCATTTGAAACTGCTCCCGCTTCCTGAAAAACGCTGGATGGGGATGTTTGCTTTTAAGAATGAGCAGAAGGCATTGAAGTTAGTCGCAAACTTACTCAAAGCCGGAGTGGTGCCGTCGCTTTGCGAATTTTTAGACCGTCAATCAGTACTCTGTGCAGAGCGCTTCCTAAATAAGCCGATCTTCCCTGGTCACTCGGGAGTTTCTATACTAATGATAGAACTCGACGGATCTTCTGACATGATTCGGGCAAATAAAAAAGTTCTTTTGGAATTAACGAAGCCATCTTCACTAGGCTTTAAGGAAGCAAAGACCGAAAAGGCTTCGGAGGATCTTTTGGCCATTAGAAGGCTTTGTTCCCAATCAATGTACGCTATCGCGGATACTAAATTAAATGAAGATGTGGTGGTTCCTATAGAAAAACAATACGAGCTGATCCGCTACACCTTAGAACTGAAGAAAGAAATCGGCTTGTCGACGCCTACCTTTGGGCACGCGGGTGATGGGAATCTGCACGTTCACATAATGTACAATCGTTCCAATAAATCAGATTGCACTCGCGCTAAGCAAGGGATTCTTAAACTCATGAAAAAAGTTGTTGAACTGGGGGGCTCGATCACAGGTGAGCATGGAATTGGTCTGGCAAAATCACCCTTCCTTAAGTTTCAACATTCTCCTGAGGAAATTGCTGCGATGCAATCCATCCGCAAAGCTTTAGATCCAAAAGGCATCTTAAACCCAGGTAAAATCTTTGAGCCTTTTCAGGTATGGCACCACACTCCGGTCGAGACAAAGATGCCTTGGGATCATTGAAAACTATTAAAGAGTGAGCGCCTTCTTAATTGAAGCCAAATACCCCAAGACTGAGTCTTGATCATTTGATCCGCTTTCTGCATTTCAGATTTTCGGTAGGCAAGATTCTCGTTCGCTATATTAGCTAAAGCATCTAAATTATAGAGGTATACATTTTCGAGGAGCGTAGCTTCATCAGCGATATCTCGAGGGACCGCTAGATCAATTAAGAAAAGTGGCCGATTGGGGCGATTTCGCATAGCTTTTTGTATCGGCTCAAGTTCAAGGATTAGATTGGGAGCTGCAGTTGAGCTAATTATAATATCATGGTGCTCAATCTGCGATTCCAGATGTTCAAAATGTATCGCCGCCGCTCCAAATTTTTCAGACATTAGATCGGTATTCTTTTTGGAGCGACTTGTGACAGTTATGTCTTTAACTCCTGTATTCTTAAGTGCTTGAGCGGTTTTATCGCTGACATCGCCGCTCCCGATTAGAAGTATTCGACTTTTGGAAAGTTCACCGAAGATTCTTGTAGCTAAATGAACCACAATATTTCCAATACTCACTTGACCCTGGGTGATGCCGGTTCCGGAACGAATTAATTTCGCAGTTTGGAAGCTTTTTTCAAAAAGCCGGTTTAGGTATTTTTGAGTATTTCCAGCATCTTTAGAACGTAGAAAAGCTTGCTTCATCTGACCCAAAATTTCCGTCTCTCCAATCATTTGAGAAGCAAGCCCTGATGCGAGCTGTAATGTATGCTGTATAGCATCAGATTTTACTTTAATAAATGAATGTTCTGAAAATGAGCTTGTTCTAATTGTCTCATGTTTACAAATCTCTTGGTAGATAGTTTCCACCGAAGTGGAATCATTGCACACGCCATAAATCTCCAAGCGGTTGCAAGTGTTTAGGGCGAGGCATTCCTCGACCCCTTCGAGGCTTTTAATTGAAGTTTCTAAAGCTTTGAGCGCGACGAGCTCTAAGCTGAAGGTTTCTCGGATTGTTAAATCGGCTTCTTTATGTGAGGACCCAATAACAAAAAACAATGGTTCTGAACTTGCTGTCATTCCTCAGATATTTGTTCGACTGAATCCACCGATTGCACGGCGTCAGGTCTTGAGATTTCGATGATCCATAATGAAGCGATCGAAAGTATGAAAAGTACAATTGATAAGGTCGCTTGTCTCCTTGGTGAGATGAGGTTTTGGGATTTCAAGGCTCCTACAATTATATAAGCGATGAAGATAGCGATTGTGGAAATTAATTTTAATCTAGGTACGGTGTCGGGATTATCCAGCCAAAAGAGGGATCCGAATATCAGTGCTAGGAGCAGTATAAATGTACCTATCCAGATTAGGTAAGTTACGCATCGATCTAATTTATTGATGGAAGGTAGGTGCCGAAAGATTCCTTTAAAGAGTTGTTTTTTTAAGCCGTATTGTTGGATTAAAAACATCAGCGATAGGATGGCTAAGAGCGAGTAAACTGCGTAGCTGAATATTGCAAGTGAGGCGTGCAGCTCAATCAAAGCGTGGGTGGTTTGCTTGGCTTGATAGTATTGGGCATCGAGTGAGGGGATGATCAGCGACACGATGCTGGCAATTGATACTAGAAATGCGGTGAACAGCCCTAATGACTTTAGTTTGAAGATAGGTCCGACTAGCAGGAATAGCGCTACCAGCGACCAGACTATAAATTGAATGACTTCAAAAGGGTTTCCTAGGGGACAGCCTTCGACAAAAATAGAGCGAATATTTAATGCGATACTTTGGAGAATAAACCCAAATAAAAGCGTTAGGTAGATTAATTTCTGAGGATACTGACCTTTGGTTTTTAGTTGAACACAGGCGATTAGAAGACCTGTGACGAATAAAATCGCGGCAGAGATAAATAACAAGGATTCGCTGAATTCTAATAGGGCCATATCAATTCTATAAGAATAGAAAAAAGATTTATTTGAAATACTAAATTAAATAATCAGCGATTTATACTTGAGTCGCTAGTTGAACCGGATCTTTTGGATCTACAGTTTGGTAAGCACCTTCCCGCCAATCCTGAACTTTTCTTTCGAGGAACTCGATAAAATGAGTTTGATCATTCAGACAGGGGATTTGCTCATAGAGCTCTCCACCTGCTTCTTCAAAGATTTCTTTGCCGCCAATCGCAATCTCTTCAAGTGTTTCTAGGCAATCAGTGGTGAATGCAGGGCAAATAATCTTAACATTCTTGATGCCTTCTTCGCCCAAAGTTTCGATAGTTTTATCGGTGTAAGGCTTCAGCCAAGGATCTCTGCCGAGTCTTGATTGGAATGAAAGTATGTATTGATCCTCTCTGAGTCCTAATTTCTCAGCGAACGCATCGACGGTTTTAACGCATTGGTGCCTGTAGCAAGTTGCGTGAGCAGGGCTGCACTGGTGGCAGCAGTTCTCGGAGCTTAAACAATGAGTTTTTGTTGAATCTGTTTTGATTACATGCCTTTCGGGGATTCCGTGGAAAGAAAAAATTAGTTTCTCATAAGGCTGATCGTCTAAGTACGGACGGGCGCTTTCAACGAGTGCCGAAATATAACCATCATCGTTGAAGAAAGGAGGGAGTAAGCTTGTTTTGATCGAGAGCTGCTTCTTTTTGATGATTTTGTTGAGATAAACCACCGCCGTCTCGTAGCTGGACATCGCATAGTGAGGGTAAAGGGGAATTATGAATAAATCATCAACGCCTTGGGCAATTAGGGACTCCAAGGCTTTTTCTGTTGAGGGATTACCATAGCGCATGCCTAACTCAACTGGAATATCGAGCTTAGCTTGAAGTGCCTTTTGCTGTTTAATAGAAGTCACGATCAGTGGCGAGCCTTGGTCGGTCCATACCGTAGCGTAGGCTTCAGCAGATTGTTCGGGTCTTTTAGGAAGGACAAAACAATGAACGATGAGCCATCTAAGAATCGCTGGCTGGTCGATCACTCGGCTGTCCATCAAGAATTCTCTTAGATAATTACGGACATCTGGCGTTGAGGTTGAGTCTGGCGAACCCAAATTCAGTAAGATTACTCCTTTTTTAGACATATTTTATAAACAAAAATTAATAGTGAAAAACCGCTAAATATAACGATTAGTCTTATCAGAACTTACGGCAAAGGTAAATTTTGATGCTTGATAGATCTTAAAATTAATATCTTTTAAATATTACTATTATGAAAAAAGCACTTATCACCGGAATCACAGGCCAAGACGGCTCTTATTTGGCCGAATTTCTTCTTGAGAAAGGCTACGAAGTCCACGGGATTATTCGTCGATCATCGACTTTTAACACGGATCGTATCGACCATCTTTATCAGGATAAAAATCTTATCGGAAAGAAGTTGTTTCTACACTACGGGGATTTAGCCGATGGCGTACAAATGGTTAAGTTGCTCTATAATTTAAAGCCAGATGAAATTTATCATTTGGGAGCTCAAAGCCACGTGCGGGTATCCTTCGATGTTCCTGAGTATACGGGCGATGTGACAGGGCTAGGCTCTCTGAGGATTTTAGAAGCAATCCGGGAAGCAGGCTTAAATAAATGCCGTTTTTATCAAGCCTCCTCATCGGAGATGTTTGGTATGGTTCAAGAGGTTCCTCAAACTGAAAAGACACCTTTTTACCCACGCTCTCCGTATGGTTGTGCCAAAGTCTACGCTTATTGGCTTACGGTCAATTACCGAGAATCCTACAACTTACATGCAACCAATGGTATTTTGTTCAATCATGAGTCGCCACGCCGTGGAGAAACCTTTGTTACGCGTAAAATTACTCGGGCTGCGACCCGAATTAAAATGGGACTTCAAGATAAATTATACCTCGGCAATTTGGATGCAAAAAGAGACTGGGGCTACGCTAAAGAATACGTTGAAGCGATGTGGCTTATGCTTCAGCAAGATTCGGGTGATGATTATGTCATGGCGACCAATGAAACGCACTCAGTTAAAGAATTTGTCCAAGAGTCCTTCGCTCAGCTTGATTTAGACTGGGAGCAATATGTTGATTATGACAAACGCTATGAGCGTCCCACGGAAGTTGATTTACTCATTGGAGATCCAGCAAAAGCTAAAAAGCAATTAGGCTGGGAACCCAAAGTGCGTTTTAAAGAATTAGTCAAAATCATGGTTGAATCAGATTTAGCCCTAGCTCAGAAAGAGGCGGCTTTTAAGGCAGCAACCGAAGCCTAGCGGTAGTTCCAATGAACGCTCAGTCTAATATATTTATCGCGGGGCATAGAGGGATGGTTGGCTCTGCCGTTATTCGGGCGCTTGAAAGTGCTGGCTATCATAATATCATAACGCGAACACGTGCCGAGTTAGATCTAACAGACCAAGCTGCGGTTCGAGCCTTTTATAAAGACAATTCAATCGATTATGCGGTGATTGCGGCAGCAAAAGTGGGGGGCATCCACGCCAATAACACCTTTCCGGCTGAGTTTATTTATGAGAATTTATCCATCGCTCAAAATACAATTCATGAAGCCTATTCTGCCGGAGTTAAGCGTCTATTGTTTTTAGGGAGTACTTGTATTTATCCTAAATTTGCTGAGCAGCCTATAGCGGAATCCTCGCTTCTGACAGATTCTCTAGAACCGACTAACGAGGCCTACGCGATTGCCAAGATCGCTGGACTTAAGCTCTGCCAATTCTATCGCCAACAGTATGGCTGTCTTTTTCATTCAGCGATGCCCACTAATTTATATGGACGCGGCGATAATTACCATCCTGAGAATTCACACGTGATGCCTGCTTTGATCCGTAGATTTCATGAAGCTAAAGAGAACGACAGTCCGGAGGTCGTTGTTTGGGGCACGGGTACACCTTTAAGAGAATTTTTGCATTCGGATGATGCGGCCGCAGGGATCTTACATTTGCTACAATTAGAAGAGCCCCCTAATTGGGTTAATCTTGGAAGCGGAGTGGAGATCTCAATTGGTGATTTAGCGCGTCTTGTCGCCAAAACTGTTGGCTATAAAGGGGCTCTTGTTTTTGATAAATCTAAGCCCGATGGCACCCCTCGTAAAGTAACCGACATACAGCTGATACGAGATACCGGGTGGAAGCCAAAGATTTCTCTTGAGGACGGAGTTGCCTCTGCGTACAGTGATTTTCTCTCTGAAAATGCAGAGGGATCTTTAAGAATTTAATCACTAGAATTAATTAGTTTATGTCTCAAGTAAGAGTACGCTTTGCTCCGAGTCCTACGGGGTTTTTTCATATTGGAAGTGCTAGAACCGCTTTGTTTAATTGGCTCTACGCGAAACACACAGGTGGCCAATTCATTCTAAGAGTTGAAGATACCGACAAAGAGCGCAATACCGATGAAGCCTTAAAGGTTCTTATGGAGGGCATGCGTTGGCTTGGTTTAGACTGGGATGAAGGCCCGGAAATAGGCGGAGATTACGGACCTTATTTTCAAAGTCAAAGACAGTCAATTTATGACAGCTATTTAGAAATACTTAAAAACAAAGGACGAATTTACGAAAAAGATGGAGCTCAATGGTTTAAATTAGAAGGAGAGCGTTATCTTGAATACGACGATTTTAAAAAAGCGGAAGTCGAGAAAGTTCACAATACTCCGGTCATCATAGACGATGCTGTCCGAGGCCGAGTTGAACGCACGGAAGATAGGGATTTTGTGATTATCCGCTCGAACGGGGAACCCGTCTTTCATTTTGTTAATGTTGTTGATGATATTGCAATGGGGATCACCCACGTGATTCGTGGGGAAGATCATTTATCCAATACAAGTAAACATGTTGAGTTATTTAAAGCTTTGGACGCGGAGCCACCGGTATTTGCGCATATTCCACTTATCTTAAAAGAATCAGGACCAGGTAAGATGAGTAAACGCGACAAGGGGGCTTTAATTGAGGACTATGCTGCGCGCGGTTTTGTTTCAGAAGCCCTTAGGAATTATATTTGCCTGCTTGGATGGAACCCTAAAGACGAGGAAGAGAAGATGACCATCGAGCGTATCATAGAGCGATTTGATTTTGATGGCATTAATAAAGGTAATGCCCGCTTTGATGAAACCAAATTAGCCTCGCTGAATGCTGACTATATCAGAGAATTGCCGCTTGAGGAATTAATAGATTTGGCGATGCCGGTTTTAAGCGAAGCTCAATGCGTCGACAGTTCAGTGAATGTAGATTACCTGAAATCAGTTTTTCTTTTATGTCAGCCTAAGATGAAGTCGCTTGAGACCTTGGCAGAGTATGTGGACTATTTCTTCAAAGAAGATTTTGAATTTGATCCTAAGGCTTCGGCTCGCATCAAAAAAGGTGAGGACGCAAAACAGCTGCTGAATGAAGTACTTGCTGTTTTTGAAGATAAAACGATTTACGTCAGTGAAGATTTAGAAGCGGAGCTCAAACAAATTGCTGAATCCATGGGCCGGAAGTTATTTGCTTATTTCCCTGTCCTGCGCTTAGCTACAAGTGGTCGTAGCGGCGGCCCTGATTTATTGCCGATGCTTTCAGTCATGGGTCCAGATCGGGTTAAGGCTCGGCTTAATGCTTTCTTGAAAGGTACTGATTTTTAAATTTATTCTCTAATATCTATGTCCGATAACTCCGATAATTCTGATAAGCCCGATGATTTTATCCGTAAAATAATCCGCGCCAATGTAGCGGAAGGTCTCCATGAGGGTAGGGTGCATACGCGTTTCCCTCCAGAGCCAAATGGCTATTTGCAGATAGGGCATGCCAAAGCAATCTGTCTGAATTTTGAAGTCGCTCAGGAGTTTGGCGGTTTATGTAACCTTCGTTTCGATGATACCAACCCAGAGAAAGAAAGTGAGGAATTTGTTCAAGCAATTCAAGATGACATTCGTTGGCTAGGTTTTGAATGGGATAAGCTTTGTTTTTCCAGTGATTATTTTGAGCAATTATTTGAATGGGCGCATCGATTAATTGAACAAGGAATGGCTTATGTTGATGAGCAAGATCCTGATGCAATAAAAGAAAATAGAGGGTCTCTTACTGAACCGGGTAAAGATAGTCCTTTTAGGAATCGTCCTACAGAGGAAAGTATCGAGCTCTTTAATAAAATGCGCTCAGGGGATTTCCAGGATGGAGCTATGGTGCTTCGGGCAAAAATTGATATGACGCACCCCAACATGAATATGCGCGATCCTATTTTATACCGGATTAAACGTATGCACCATCACCGTGTGGGTGATGCTTGGCCAATTTATCCGAGTTATGATTTTACCCATGGTCAGAGTGATTCTATTGAAGGCATAACGCATTCTTTATGTTCCTTAGAGTTTGAAGATCATCGTCCACTTTATGATTGGTTTATTGAAAAGCTAGGGATCTTCCCTTCTAAACAAACTGAATTCTCACGGCTCAATATGACCTATACCGTCGTCAGTAAGCGCAAACTCCGTGAACTAGTGGATAATGGGCTAGTCGACGGCTGGGAGGATCCACGTATGCCAACAATCGCTGGAATGCGTAATCGTGGCTATCCTGCACTAGCGATTCGTAATTTTTGTAAGACCGTGGGTATTACTAAAGTTCCCTCCATCAGTGACATCGCACTTTTAGAGCATTCAGTGCGTGATGTTTTAAACCGGGTGGCACCTCGAAGAATGGCAATCTTTGATCCTTTAGAAATAGAATTAACTAACTGGGAGCAAGCTGAGGTTCGTGATTTAGAGGGCGCCATTAATCCTGAAGATGCAGAAAAAGGTCTTCGAAAGATTCCTTTTGGCAAGACCTTACTCATTGAGCAGAATGACTTCAGAGAAGAGGCTAATCGTAAGTTCTTTAGGTTGAAGTTAGGCGGAGAGGTGCGTTTGCGTAATGCCTATATAATTCGCTGTGATTCCGTAGTTAAGAACCCGTCCGGCAATATTGTTAAATTATTGTGCCATGTTGATCTGGATACTCTAGGGAAAAATCCCGAAGATCGTAAAGTTAAGGGCGTGATCCATTGGGTTAATAAAGCAACTGCAGTGGAAGCAACTGCGCGTCAATTAGGCCGTCTATTCACTGAGGAAAAACCTGAGTCAAACCCAGACAAACACTTTACGGAGTTTTTTGACACTGACTCATCAAAAGAAACTACAATGCTTTGTGAGCCCAGTATTCTTGACTTAGATTACGGCGAAACCTGTCAGTTTGAGCGGATCGGCTATTATTGCCGAGATGCCATTAAAGAGGCGGATACTCGCTCAATCTATTTCAATCAAACCATCTCTTTGAAAGAAGGTTCTGGAAAGTAGTCAATTATTGGTCCCCGTTAAGGAGGAAGATCACTTCACGTGCTATATTCTTAGCATGGTCGCCAATTCGCTCAATCGACTTTGAAATCAACATGGTATTAAAGCGTGAGGCATCAGACATTTCTGTACGCATCGCTTCATCCGATAAGGTATCAAAATGTTTTTGATTTATAGTATCAATCTCGCGGTCTTTCTTGAGAATTAAAAATGCCTTGTCGATATCTTCTTCCACAAAGCAGGTGATTGAATCCTTCACGAGTTGGCAGGTCAGCGTACCCATTTCACGGAGATCTAAACTGTTTTTGAGTGACCCTTCGGTTGTTAGAAGTTTGCAAGATTTTTGGGCAATACTATGCGCCTCATCGCCTATGCGCTCAAAATCTTTACTGGCTTTGAGTGCCACTAAAAGGAGCCTTAGGTCTGAAGAAACAGGACTTCTTAAGCTCATATAGCGAATGCAAGAATGAGCGATGTCCATTTCAAGGTCATCGACGTAGTCATCCATTCCGTATGCTTGGTTCACTTTTTCTAGATCGTTCTCTAATAAACCATCAATCGCTAAGGTTGCTATTCCGTGAGATTTCTCTCCGAGTAGGATGAGTTTATTTTTCAGTTCGCTTAATTCTTTATGGAAGTATCTTTTCATATTTTAAAGGTTGGAGAATTTTTAGCCAAATCTACCGGAGACGTAGGCTTCAGTTTTGGGGTTTTCTGGGTTCATGAAGATTTGCTCGGTTGGGCCATATTCAACAAGTCTTCCTAAATAAAAGAAGGCGGTGCGATCAGAAACTCGGGCTGCTTGCTGCATATTATGGGTAACCACCACTATAGTATACTGCTTCTTTAGCTTATGAATCAATTCTTCTACCTTGGCAGTTGCTACAGGATCAAGGGCTGAACAAGGCTCATCCATAAGGATTATTTTAGGTTTCACAGCTAGGGCCCTAGCGATACAGAGTCTTTGCTGCTGACCTCCGGAGAGTCCAAGGGCGCTTTGATTGAGCCGGTCTTTAACTTCATCCCAGAGAGCGGCCCCCTTGAGGCAAGTCTCCACGGTCTCATCTAATTCCTTTTTATTTTTGATTCCTTGGATCCGCATTCCGTAGGCAATGTTTTCATAGATAGATTTTGGGAAAGGATTTGATTTTTGGAAAACCATTCCGACATGTTTACGGAGCTCGATCACATCGACATTTTTATCATAGATATCTACATCACTGATCTTGATCGTTCCACTTTTGATCTTGGCGATTTCTATAAGGTCATTCATCCGGTTAAAACAACGTAGGAAGGTTGATTTACCACAACCTGAAGGTCCAATAAAGGCAGTGACCTCTTTTTTATGGATATCCATGTTTATATTAAAGAGCGCCTGGGAGTCACCGTAAGAAAAGTCTAAATCTCTAGCCTGAATCACCGCTTTTGGTGTACTTGGCGTGTCGGATTTTTTGCTATCAGTTTGAAAATTTACGTTCATTTTTTTGTTATTTAATGGAGATGTGTGGATTTACCAATCATATTTTTTTCTTACCTTTGCTCTTAAGATTATACTACTTAAGGCAAAGGATCCAACGATTAATAAAAAGACGAGTGCGGTGCCGTACTGCATGTTTTGGGTATATTCATTTTGTGGTATCTTTGAGCTGACTACGTAGATGTGATAGGGCAGTGCCATCACGCCTTGGAAAAAGAAATCTGTAGTATTCTCGAGTCCTTCCCAAGGCAATCGATCCCTAAGTGCGTAGGCCGCGGTGAACATAATAGGGGCAGTCTCACCCGCGACTCTGGCAATGCCCATAATTGAAGAGGTTAATATCCCGGGTAGGGCGTAGGGTAGGACATTGGTTCGGATGCATGTCCATTTTGAAGCTCCTAGGGCAAGTGAGCCTTCTCTAAAGCCTTTAGGAATCGCCCTCATAGATTCCTCACTTGCCGTAATAATCACCGGAAGCGCCATTAACGCTAAAGTAAACCAGCCGGCTATCAGTGAGACACCCCAGTCTAGATATAAAACAAAAAGGCCGAAGCCAAATAAACCAAAGACAATGGATGGAACACCCGAGAGGTTTAAGATTGAAAGTCGGATCGCTTGTAAGCTTCGCCCCGGTTTACTGTATTCGCTCAAATAGATGGCACAGAGAACACCCATGGTTAAAGCAATCAATATAGAACCGAAAACAAGTAGTGTAGTGCCGATTATGGCTGGGCCGATTCCTCCTCCGCTGTAGGCATAAGTATTGTACTTGAATTCATCCAAAGACGGAGTGAATTCTAGGGCTCTGTATTCTGTATCACTGAAAGTGAGGCGGTCTTTTTTTCTTAATATATCCAGCCGTTTAATCTCATTATTATGGGCTTTAATCGTAGTTGAATATTCCTTCGCTTGCTCAGTGTTGGCCGAGGATAAGGATTTTGTTTTTATATTTAAGCTGAGTACTTCCGAACGGATTTTACTGAGCTTTTTATCGATTTCTAAAGGTTCAAAAACGTGGAGCGTCTGAGGTTTTTCTGTTAGAAATTGAGTATTAATGAAAGGAGCCTCAGTTTTGAAAATCGCTTTGGATCCTTTGTAGGCAATGTCTAAAAATAAATAACCGGCCAAAACAATCACAAGGTATGTTAAAGTACGCAGCAAGTATGTGACAGACTCTTCGAGGACCTTTTTCTTCGAAAATCGCTTTGAAAAAAGGTGAGTGGGTTCTTTATGGCTATTTTTTTGCATTAGGTTGAAGGGCTCTAGCTTTCCATTTTGTTGTATTTCTTTACGACCCATTGGGCACCTAAATTTATGATAAGTGAGGCAATAAATAAGACGATACCGACCATGAATAAAGCTCTGTAGTGAAGACTTCCATTAACCACTTCGCCCATTTCTTGTGCAATTATACCGGTCATGGTGTGCACGGGTTGGAAGAATACACCCAAGCCATCTGAGAGCTCCGGGATTTTGATTCGATTACCTGCGCACAATAAAACAACCATAGTTTCACCAATCACTCGTCCAAATCCAAGCATGATCGCCGATATAATACCAGATAGGGCACTGGGTACGATTACTTTAAAAGTGGTTTGCAGGGGGGTCGCGCCCATGGCTAGAGAAGCCTCTTTAAGATGGTTGGGGACATTGTTAATCGCATCTTCAGCGAGCGTATAGATCGTCGGTATAGCCATTAATGCTAGAAGACTTCCAGCGGTGAAAGTATTGAGCCTTTCTTGTATTGGGAAAAAGGGGACCCAAGATAAAAAGCCCAGTTGTGACATCAGTCGTATAGCCTCACCCAAAACTACAACCCCAAAGAATCCAATAACCACTGAAGGCACCGCTGAAATAAATTCTATGTATGGCTTAATTAAATTCTTCTCTAAGGAGGTAGAGATTTGATTTGTATAGATAGCTGCTCCAACTCCTAGTGGGATGGCGATGAATAATGCTAAACATGAAATAATCAGCGAGCCTGAGAGTAGGGGAATAAGCCCGTACCAATCTTGTTGGTCCGAAGCGGTAATCCATTCTTTGCCGGTCAGGAAGGATCCTAAGGATTCCCAGAAAGGTACTAATTTATTAGGGTCCCAGTTTTCAATAATAAGTTTATGCTCACTAAGCTTATTGAAAAATATCGTATTGAGTTCCTTAAAGCGTTCGCGGCGTTTATCTAAGTCTGAATTATTAAATTCAATTAAATCGGCCTTATCTAGAACAGCCTCCATGTCAGACTGTGTTTTTTCTAAGATACTAAAATAGCGCTCTTTCTCATTGGTAACTTTTAGGATACT
Source organism: uncultured Puniceicoccaceae bacterium (assembly GCA_913045955.1). Taxonomy (GTDB): domain Bacteria; phylum Verrucomicrobiota; class Verrucomicrobiia; order Opitutales; family Coraliomargaritaceae. The sequence continues at coordinate 10,229 of CAJWRZ010000008.1, read as the reverse complement.
CGTCGCAAAATCTATAGGTTGGATCAATTTTTCGGTACTTAAATACTCATTTTTTAAAAGGGAGAGGTAGATTTCTCTCGACTGAGTGTTGAGTGGTATCCCATCTTGGAGGGATTCAATTAATTGGCGGTTAGAACTGAGTTTCTCTTTGTCGAAAGTATGCTTCTGGGAATCTTCTTTAAGTTTCAAAATAAACTCTGCTCTATCTTCTGGGCTGAGCTTAAAGCTGTAATTACCCACTAAAGAAATTTTTTCTGCGTAATTATCTAGGCTCTCTTTTAGGTTAATATTAGTGATTTCTTGATCCCTGATTTCGATAGCGGTATCCATCTTTTCTTTAATAAACCGGCGTAGATCGGAGCTGGTTCTTAAATACCCTATAAATACGGCTTTTGCCTCTTTAGACATCACTGTCTTTGAAATATCCTTCTGCGTCAGTCCTTCATCTTTTAAACTCTTGATCCATTCGCCCTTTATCCCATTTAGGTATTGCGTGAGTGCGGTATGGTCTGCGCGTCGTTCTTTTAAGATTTCGACGTATTCTAATCCTGATAGTCTATAGAGCTTCAAGCTCTTCTGATATTGTCCAACAAAACCAGCGCCTTCCTTGATTAAAAAGAGTGTGATTAAAAATAAAACAACGATGGCAACCGTTGCGGTGCATCCAAAAAAACCTTTGATTATAGAGTCAGAATCTTTTCCCCATAGGACAACTCTCCGCTTGCTGAATTTAGGAATGGTGTCTTTGGGCTGCAAATTTTCTGGCTTCATCGATTAATAATTTATGACTTCTGAATCTAGATAATTTTTCCTAATTGTTTATGACTTAAACTATTAGTATCGATAATTTCCAAGCCAAGATAAAAATATAAAAAGGAGCCTAAAAATCGCTTCTTAGGCTCCTTTAAATAAAATAATTAATTTACTAGTAAAGCGGAAGGAAGTATACGCCCGATATGATGTCCTGACCTTCAGGGCTGAAGGTGAAACCAATGAAGCTATTAGCGGTTTCACTGAGGGCTTTATTCCCATCGATTAGGTAGTATAAGGGTCTTGCAAGCGGATAAGCGCCTGAAGTGGGACCAATTCCATCAATGGGTAATACTTTAACTCCTGGTGTATTAATATAAGCTAAGCCCACGTAGCCGATTCCATTAGGATTTTTGGCAACTTCGGAGGCGATTTGCTCATTGCCGGCCATTTTTTGTGTGTCTTGTCCGTAGTCTCTAGAGCGCATACCCAGTTTTTGGAAAACTGCATAGGTTCCAGATGAAGTATTTCTAGTATATGCAGAAATACTTCCAGATTGTGCGGTGATCGCAGACCAATCATTCACATCTCCAGAGAAGATTAATTCAACCTCTTCAAGTGAAATACTCTCTAAGGGGCTTGATTCATGAACAATTATCGCAATGCCATCTTTGGCCACGGTGATTGCTTTCATATCCACGCCTTTAGCTTTTGCCTTAGCAATTTCTTTTTCCTTAGGGTCTCGTGAAGACATCCCTATTTCCGATGTGGCATCTATGACAGAAGCAACTCCCGTTGAGGATCCCTCAGCCGCAATTTCAAAAGCAATGTTTTGGCCAAGCGCCTGCATCTTTGCTTTAAATGCCTCAGCGAGTTGAGGTACCATTTTAGCGCCAAGGGTATCAGAGCCCTTAATGACCAAAGTATCAGATCCAAACGATGCATTTAAGCAGAATATTAGTAAGGAAGTGAGCGTGAATAATTGTATTTTTTTAATCATGAGATTTTATAAATTTTTTAATAATGAAAATAATATTTAGGATAGTTTATGAGTACTTCAATATACGTTTTCAATACAAAGAGTGTTACTTTTTTGTTACAATGTTACAGGTATGTTACAAAAGTTACAGGGGGGTTAAATATGACTAATTTAAGGCTTAAATAGATGAAAATAATTGCATCTACACTCTTGGTTATTTTGGTTTAGGCATAAATTATTCGGTGAATAGTTTAAAAAACAAAAATTAATAATAATCAAAAATGAACAAAACGAAATTACTAATATTATTATCTATCATAACATGCGTTGGTTTTATAAACACAGCCTGCGCACAATCTGACGATGGTTTAGCTCTTAAGGCCAAGGGTAAAGAAACCGTCGAGTTAAGATTTAATGGACGCCTTCAAACCCAGTTTGATGGCTTAGCAATGGAAGAGAACGGCTCTGACTTGCCGAGTACCTCGCACTTCTACTTCAGAAGATTGTTTCTTGGCGCAAAAGCTAAATTAAGTAACGGAGTCTATTCAGAATCAGTTTTCAATTTTGCAGGCAATGATTTCTCAATTGATAAAGCAATTATCGGGCACAAGTTCGACAGTGGGGTGACTGGAATAGCCGGCTATCAGAAAGTGCCCTTTGGCTATGAAGAGACAACTTCCTCATCCAAGTTACAAACTATTGAGCGTTCCGCAATTAATCGATTCTTCGCTGACGATATAGATTTCTCTGCAAGGCACATGGGTCTTCATGCTAAAGGCAAATTAGATAATGGCTTATCTTATGCTTGGGCACTTGTAAATGGGATGCAGGGTGAGGGCTCGAAGTTAGGCGGTTCCTCGAATGGAAGTAATGACTTAGCAACCTTTGCGCGCTTACAATGGAAAGAGGATAAGGTTACCTTTGGTGTAGACGGTGGCTTACAAGCCAATAATTCGGTCGTCGGCGAAGATGTTTCTGCTTATACTGCGTATGTTAATTATAAAGACGGTGGGATTAATCTATTAGGAGAGTATTTCACTGGAGACCTCGGGGGTAATGGAGATGTTAATGGCTTTGCATTAAGAGCTTCACATCGTGATGGCGACTTTGAGAAAGTAATTCGTTATGCAACCGCTAAAGCGGATTCATTTGTCATAGATTCTGATGAGTTAATAAGGCGTGCACCCAAAGGTGGGGATGTTGGTGATTTACCTGGTAGTATCGATAATGAAATCGATTCTTTTTATGTCGGACTCAATTACTACTACAGTAAAGCGGTGACTTTGATGGCTGGCTACGAAATGGCGGAGTCTTCAAATGCTGCAGGTGACGATACTGCTGATATTAACGGCTTCAGAGCACGTATTCAAGTGCTTTGGTAACAGCTCTTTTCATAGTTTAAACTTATTTATTTTAGAAGCCGTAGCAGATTTGCTACGGCTTCTTTCGTTGAAATAGGTTTTCGGTAATTAATTTACTGCTTACGAGCAGCTCTTTCGACCCGGTCTGTATAGTCTTTTAAATTTCTGTCAGACTCGATGCGCAGTGCTCTATTAAGTAGCGGCAAGGCTTCCCCATATTGTTTGTTGCTAACTAATGCTTGGGCATGAGCAACAAGCGCTCTTCGCTCATATTTTCGGATCTTCTGTGCTTGCTCAAAGCGGGTGATCGCCTCAGGTAATTTATCTTGATCCACATAGTATTTAGCCAGTTCGATGATCGCTTCACCGTTAAGAAGATCTCGTTCTATGATTTGTACCAAAAGAACTGCGGCTCTTGCATCATCTCCGGTAGCGCGTGCAATCTTTGCTTCATATGTGAGTAATTTTAGGTCGTCCTGATCATTAACCGCCTCAGAGAAATTGGAACGGATCTTTGATATGATGACATCAGACTGTTCGAAATTACCGGTTTGAGCCAGAACTTCTGCCGACTTAATTAGGAGTTGGATGTCACTATTCTCAGCCAAATCACTCGCTTGGACATAAGCATTGAGCGCTAGATCAGGCATGTTATTATTCATGTAAATATCTCCGAGTAGACCCAAAGTATCGACTTTGGCTGCGCCCATTCTGCGGATGACTTCCAAGTTGCGTGCGGCCTTTAAAGTTTGATCCATCCCCAGGAAGGCGTTAGCTTGAAGGATCCAATAGTCTGAATTATCGGTGTCACCCTTGATCAAGGTATCAAACATCCCCGCAGCATCGTGGTATTGTCCCATTTCAAGGAGGCAGCGCGCTAATCCTAATTTCCAATCAAGAAGCTCTGGTTGCATCAAGATTGCTTGACGGTAGGCTGCTTCCGCGGGGAAATAAAGGCCTTCGGTCAAGTAACTATAGCCGAGCAGACCGTAAGCACGTCCATCGATTTCCCCTAATTCCATCGATTTAGAGAGGGATTGTATCGCGGATTCAAAATCACCGTTTTGAATATTTAAAAGCCCTAAGTTTTTATGAGCTCTTCTGAAAAATGGGTATTTTTCAATGGCTTGTTTGTAATACTTTTCTGCGGGCTCTAATTGAGAATCCTGAAAGTAAAGATTGGCTAAAATGAAATCAAATGCGGCGCTGTCCTCAGGCTTGATTTGCTCCTGCAATGCAATGATTGCTTTAGCGGGCTTATCTTTAATGATTTTGATGAGCCCCCTTAATCTTTCTTTTTCTTCAGAGCTAAGGCTCGGTTCATACCCTGCAAGGACTCCATAGCTAGCCGTGAATTCTTTTTGGAACTGAGGATTATCCCAAAGGGCGGCCATTGGGTTTCCCTTTTTGGACTTACCCAAAAGAGAGAGGAAAGGGAGTGTACAGATGAGTGTTATTAGAACTAGTTTCATGGGAATCGGTTATTTTATATTAAAAGGTATTCTTTGTTCCACCTTAAATTTAACTCTGCGGCCATCCTTTTCACCCGGGTTGAATTTAGCATTCATCCAGGCATCTTCCACCGCCGGTATAAATATTGAATTTGTGGCTTCAATGATTACTAAAGATTCAACGTTACCCTCTAAGTCCACAACGAATTGAACTTTAACGTAGCCCTCTAAGCCCATTCGCTTGGCTTTAGGCGGGAATGTTATATTGGGCGGTCTACGTAAAGCTGGAACCTTATCTAGCTCACTGATATCAAAAATATCCATTCCTAGATTGGCTTTTCTCGCATCAAAGGTGGGTAGGGCGAAGTCTCCAGATAGTGCGCCCCCTGTACCGGGTTCTAAGGCCATATCTAATTGCTCTAAGGAAATTGGTGGCGGTGGGGCATCTAATTCCGGTGGTGGTTCTTCCTCCTCCGGCTCGGGCGGCGGCGGTGGTTCCTCCGGTGGTGGCGGTGGCGGTGGTGGTGCGCTATCTAAGCTTTCAATTGATTCAGGTGCCTTTTTGTAACTTGTAAAAATCTGAGTCAGAGGAATCGCTAAAAAAAGCAAAAAACTCACGCCCATTCCAATATAAAGATTGGTATGATCGTCCTTGGGAGGCTTGGGCGTTTTGAAGGTTCTAGACATTGAGTTTTGTAATCAGCTTGAGCTTGAACTTGAACTTGAACTTAGCGCTTAGTTGAAAAGTTGATCTTCTTAGCCCCGGCTAATTTTGCTTCTCCGTAGACTTTTGCAAATATCCCATGATTTGAACCGGCATCGGCTTGGATAATTACGGGAATATCTTCCTGTAATATTAGGCGCTTAATGATCGGACCTACGCCCCCGATACCAATATCTCGTCCACCATAAATCACTTTATTTTCTTTAGTAACCGCGATAAGAATACTGTTTTTCTCCAGCTGAATCGATGCGGCCGCTTCCGGCTTATTCACTTCGACGCCGGTCTCTTCAACGAAAACAGTGGTTACAATGAAAAAGATAAGGAGAATGAAAACCATATCGATCATGGGCGAAAGATTGATTTCTACATCATCGCGTTCATTTGAAATTAGTCTACGGCGCATAATAAGAGGTGTTCGGGAATTTAATCGAGATTCAAAGTGGTTAAGGATTGTGACTCAAGTCGCATGATGGAAGATTGAATGGCAGTTTTTTGGCGTCTAATCACCAAAATTAGAAAGATCCCAGGTAAGGCTATGAAAAGTCCTGTTTGGGTTGTGATCAGTGCCTCTGAGATGCCCGCAGCAACCATATCAACGGTTTCAGAGCCTCCACCGGAAGAGATTGCTGAAAAGGTGCCCAGCATGCCTATAACTGTGCCTAGAAGTCCCATTAGTGGGGCTGAGGCTACCAGTGTGTTAAGAAAGATGAGTTTTCTGTCTATTGGGTGGAGCAAGGTTTGTTGAACTTCTTCAAAACGACTTCTCAAATGCTTTGAGGAACTGACATTTTCTTGAGTATAACGAATAATTTCTTGGGCGTTATGGGGCGCTTTGTCGGGTTCTTGGATCCAAGATTGCCACTGTGTGCCTTTATCTAAATCAAGGCAGTTATCTTTCAAATATAGGAAGAGCTCAAATCCTGTGGAGTAAATGAGCAAGGCTAGGAGGCAGAGCGGGATCATCACCCAGCCGCCACTAAACCATATACTGAAAATTTCTTGGATCATTTTTAAAGCTTATTGTGTCGAGGTATTCGTATGAGAATTTTCAGATTAGAGGGTTCGGTAGTTCGATAGTTCGATAGTCAGATCCCTAAGCATCTGATTTATTTGAAGCACTGACTCCGTTGATGAAGCTGACGGATATCTGCTCTAAATCACCAATTTTTTGCTTAGCCATTCTCGATAAAAGTCCGTGTAAGATTAATGAAGGAATCGCCACAACTAGGCCGAGCTCAGTGGTGACAAGTGCTTCGGAAATTCCAGATGAGAGACTCTTAGCATCCCCGGTTCCGAAGATGGTGATTAAATTAAATGTTTTAATCATACCGGTCACTGTTCCTAAAAGTCCGAGTAGTGGGGCAGCGGCAGCGGTTAAAGCCATGAAGGGTAAGAATCGCTCGAGTGCGGGCTGGGCCGAGAGGATCTTTTCATATAAAATTTCTTCCAAATTGCTTCGTTTTGTTGAGGAATTGTCCACGCCGACCGTTAATAAATCACCCCCAACACCTTCAATACTTGCGGCGGACGAACGAGCTTCATCTTGGTTGCCAGATTCTATGGCTTGAATCACTTTTTGAACATTTTCTTGAGAGGGTGTTTTAAATTGATTGATTTCATAAGCCTTAAAACCACCAATGATTAAGCAGGCGATGCCTAGTACTATAATTACCGATCCAACACTTCCACCTTTAGCTAAATGCTCAAAGAAGGTGTCATTGCCTTCTTCCATTCGAAGGGCTTTCCCCAAGGTTGCATCAGCCGGGATGGTTCCATCGCCCTTTGTTACAAAATTAATTAAGCCTTTTTCGAAGTTTCTCCCAGGTATAGCGATGGCCGCCTCTGCTGCGTTTAAACGTGTCACAGCAATGCCTTGGACCTTTGAATCGGATGAATTAAAGTAAACTGAGGGACCAAAAGTAGCGAAAGTACCTTCAATAATATTACCGCCTGGCTCGAGCGCTAACCCTTCAAAGGTATAACCGCCAACAACTTTTTTGAGTCGCTCTAAAGCAACTGAGATGACCGCAATTTGTTTCACGAAGCGATCTGCTTGTGACGCATCGGAGTCATCTAAGATCAAACGGGCTTCTTCCGTCGTGGCTTTGTAAAGCTGGGTCTCGCTGTAGTCGATTCTTGTTTCGAAGGTGCGGACAAATTCATCGAGAAGACTGGCGGCATATTCATTCTGTTCCTTGAGGCCTTTCACTTGATCTCTTAGGCGATTTAAACCCATATCATTGTTGTCTCTAAGGCGCAGTAAACGGTCTACCTTTCTTTGGTTTAGGCGAACATCGTCTTCCAATGTCGTGACTTTATTGAGCAAGGGAATTTTCTCATCGGCTATGGATTGGCGAACGTCCGCCAATTCAGTCAGTGAAGCCTCTAAGTCACTTTGGGCTTTGGAGCTGGCTCCTTCAAAACTTTCTTGCCCGAATGCAAATTGTCCGGAAAGACCGATTAAGAGGAGTAGGGAAATTAATTTTTTAGTGAGTTTCATAAAAATATAGGTATCCGATTAAAGTGTTTTGATTTTGGCGGGGGCATTGATGAATTGGATTTCTCCAGTACCTTCATAAATATCCACTAAATTTCTGATATCTGACGCGATCCCATCAATAACGGGCCATTCCCATCCATCAATGGTTGGAACGCCAATACCCGCATATTTCCCGGAATCATCTACGTAGTAGGCCATCGCCAGTCCCCAATAGAGCGTGGTGACTTGGACTGCTTTACCTTCTTCAAATTCTCTAGCTTCACTACTAATGGTAATAGTCGTATTGAATTTATCAGTTTGGCTTAAAATACCCACAATATTTTGAACTCTTTGCCCAAGGGACAACTCAGTATCTTGAGGGTCATCGGGTAGCCGGCGTATGAGGGGCTTGATTTTTTCGATAAGCGGGGCTGGTAAAGATGGGATGATCGCTTTGAGCTGACTTTCTAAACCCCCGATTGATGACGAAACCACCGAGGCGGCCGCTTTAAGGCTCTCTTTTTCGGCGGCTAGAGAAGAGCGCTCCTCATCGGAGGCAGTCGAGGATGCTTTTAGGTCTTCCAGTTCGGACTCTAATCGGCCCAGTTCACGGGCGAGTAAAGATTCGGTATTACCCAGTAAAGACTGCTCGGTTTTCCATTCGGAGCTTTCTTTAGAAATGATCTGCCTAGTTTCTACCCATTTATCTAAAGCTTCCCGTGTCTCGGATAAGGGTGTAGCCCCGATTAATATATTAAGTGAGAAGGTAGAGAGAATGAGTAGGTATTTAGCCATTAGGTTTAAATAAGTTTGGGTTCAATTTAAGTACTTTTAATATAGAGATAAAATCATCCTTTTGGACAATCTTAAAATAAAATAAATCGGTCAAACTTATGATCTAACCGTTTTATGGAAAGAATCGGCCTAAAATAGATCAGAATAATGCAAGAGCTTTAGCGCGCCTTCAGGGTTTTCAACAATTGCAGTCAGGGACTCTACCCAGTCACCGGAATTTAAATAATGAATATCTTCTAAGTAAGTATCTTTCTCGGTGTGGATATGTCCGCAAATGATCCCTACGCAGTTCGCTTCCTTTGCCGCGGCTATGAGCTTGGCCTCAAATTGATCTGCGGAGCTGACGATTGATTTAACTAATGCTTTAGCCGCCTTACTGATCGAATAGTATTTTTGGCCCCGCCAAGAGCGGTAGCGGTTGTAAACTTTATTGATACCCATCATGAAATGGTAAGCAATATCTCCGAGGACCGCTAACCATTTGTGGTTTTGGGATACGGAATCAAAACGATCCCCATGGGTCACAAAGTAGGATCCTTTGGGGGTCTTATGGATATGCTCATCGATGATGTTTAATTTTGAGATAGGGAAGTTTAGAACTGCTTCAAGCATTTCATCGTGGTTGCCCTTAATGAAGACAACTTCGACACTTGGATTATCAATCAGTGCAACGATCTTATTTAAAACTTTGCTGTCAGCTTCAGACCAACCACCTTTTCTCTGCAAACTCCAGCCATCAATTATATCCCCGTTAAGAATTAGTTTTTCGTAATGAGCCACCTCCAAGAAGTTCAATACTTCAGCTGCCTTGCAGAACTCAGTTCCCAGATGAATGTCTGAGAGGATAACTGTTTTGAAATGTAAGGCTTGTTTCAAAGAATTTATTTAAAAAAGGAGGCACGATCATGAAGCGCACATCTTGGTAATGAAATGAAATGTCAGGACTCTAACTAATATTGACCCTTATGTCGATAATCTCCCCAACGATGTTTTACGGTACGTTTCAGAGGGATGGTCATGCCATTGGTATCTTCGAGCCAATCGTAAAGAGACTCAGTCATTCTAACGATCTTTTCTTGGTGCATTCCTACTTCAATCAAATTGTACATCTCCTCAGGGTCATTCTTCAGATCATAAAACTCATTACGATCCCAAATACCTTGGTAACGGATTAATTTATAGCGATCATCACGCACACCAAAAGTTGTTGGAGTCATTGGGAAATCATATTCCCAGTAGTATTCATAAAATATGGTATCTCTTAAGACGTAAGTTTCTTCTTGGTTGAAGGTAGGCTTAGCCGATTTTCCGACATAATATTCTGGGATATCAGCGTTGGCATAATCAAGAATTGTCGGAGCAATGTCCGTGTTCAAAAGAAGCGACTCATTGGTCTGGCCTCCTTGGATCGCCGCAGGGTAGCTCATAATTAAAGGCACTCGAGCGGATTCCTCATAAAAGTGGCGCTTGTCGATGAGACCGTGTTCGCCCCAAGAAAATCCATTGTCGCCCATGTAGATCACGAGTGAATCATGGGTGCTGCCTTTCGCATCAAGATAATCTAAAACAGATCCTATGCTATCATCGACCCCCAATAAGGTTTCGCAGTAATCGGTGACAAGCTCTTGGAGTTCATTTGTCTTATGATACATGTAATCAACACCGTGCCAGCTGATGCGTTGTTCTTTAA
>CAJWRZ010000007.1 GCA_913045955.1 uncultured Puniceicoccaceae bacterium | reverse complement strand
TGAATGATTATTTGGCACGTCGAGATTCAGAGTGGATGGGATCTTTATTTAAATATCTTGGACTGAGCGTTGGCTGTATTCAAAATGGCATGTCGCCGGCGGACAGAAGTGAAATGTACGGGCGTAATATCACTTATGGAACTGCTTCAGAATTCGGCTTTGATTATTTGCGAGATAACGGCATGGCCAGTCGCAAGGAAGACCAAGTCCAGCGCGATCATTTCTTTTGTATCATCGATGAAGTGGATTCTATTTTAGTGGATGAGGCGCGTACGCCCCTTATTATATCTGGGCCGATGCAGGAGGATACACCACTCCCCTTCAAGTCCGTTAAGCCACTTGTACAATCTTTAGTTAGGAAGCAACAAACCTTGTGTAATGAACTGATTACAGAGGCTAAGCAGGGGTTAGAAGACAGCTCAATTTCCGAAGAGAAAAGGGCAGCCTGCATCAATAACTTGTTTAAGGTTAAGCTTGGTATGCCAAAACACAAACAGCTCCTACGTATGGTCGAAGACGCAGATATAAGACGGGAGCTAGAGGAGGCCGACCTTGAGCTGAGTAGTGATTTCAAAAAGGATGAGCGCTACAAACTAAAAGAGTCTTTGTATTTCATCATTGATGAAAAGCAAGGGCAGGCTGATTTAACAGAGATTGGTAGAGTGCTGATGAGTCCAGATGATCCGGATGCGTTTATGCTCCCAGATCTCCCGACTCAATTTGTTGAGATTGATAAAGTCGCAGAGCTTACCGCAGAAGAGAAACAAAAAGCCAAGCATGATGCGGAGGAGAAATACCAATTCACCAGTGAGAGAATTCACTGCATTGGACAGTTACTCAGAGCCTACAGTTTATTTGAGCGCGACAAAGAATACGTAGTCCAAAGTGGCAAAGTGAATATTGTCGATCAGAATACGGGCCGTGTTATGGCCGGTCGTCGCTGGTCCGATGGCTTGCACCAAGCAATTGAAGCAAAAGAAAATTGCGCGATTGAAAAAGAGACAAAAACCTACGCTACGGTCACTATCCAAAACTACTTCCGCATGTATGAGAAACTTGCCGGGATGACCGGTACTGCGGAGACAGAAGCTTCAGAATTTAATGAGATCTATGGTTTATCGGTCATGGTTATTCCGACTCATAAACCCAACATTCGTGAAGATCTTAAAGATGCGGTTTATAAAACGCGCCGAGAAAAATTTAATGCAGTTATTCAAGCAATCTCTGAAATTCACAAGAGCGGACAGCCGGTTTTGGTGGGTACAGCGTCTGTAGAAACTTCAGAGTTAGTCAGCCGAATGCTTAAGCGCTCTAATATCATACACAGTGTTTTAAATGCAAAGTTCCATGCTCAAGAAGCAGAGATTGTGACCCGAGCTGGTCAAAAAGGCGCGGTTACAATTGCGACAAATATGGCCGGGCGGGGTACGGATATTAAGCTCGGTGAAGGCGTTTTAGAATTAGGGGGTTTATTTGTCTTAGGCACAGAAAGGCATGAATCTCGAAGAGTAGACCGCCAGCTTAGAGGCCGTTGCGGTCGTCAAGGTGATGCCGGCATGTCTAAGTTTTATGTGTCCTTCGAAGATGATTTAATGCGACTCTTCGCTAATGGTCCGGGGATGTCCGCGGTTCTTGGACAATTTAAAGAAGGGGAGCCTATCGAGAGTGGTTTGTTAAGCGCAACAATCCAAAATGCCCAGAAGAAAGTAGAACAGCAGAACTTCTCAATTCGGAAGCGTTTGTTGCAATTTGACGATGTTTTAAACACGCAAAGAGAAGTCATCTACAGCATCCGGAATGAAGCGATCACTTCAGACAAACCTCGAGACGTAGTTTTAGAGATGGTTTCAGAAGAGATTGAAGAACGTTTAGAATCCCTGGCTGCCAACAAAAATCCAGAAGAGCTTACGGCCTTTACCAATTGGGTTAATGCTTATTTCCCATTGAATATTTCAGAGGAGATAATCAAAGACAGTAATACCGAGGCATCGCTGAAGCTTATCCTAGAAGCCATCAATAAAGCCTATCAAGAGCGTGAGACTTATGAGGATGTTGAATCCCTTAAAGGCTTAGAGCGCTATATTTTAATTCGTGCGATTGATCGCCGCTGGCAAGACCATTTAACTGAAATGGAAGAGCTTAGAAGAAGTGTCAGTTTAAGGAGCTATGGACAAAAAGATCCTTTGAGCGAATATAAGAGCGAAGCATTTGGATTCTTTGAGGAGTTAATGGCTTCCTTTAGAACCGAGATTTGTACTGCGATTTTCCGCACCGCAACTAACCAATCAGCTTTTGAGAAAATGTTCTCAAAAATGGGCTTGAATGTCGAAGAAGCAGGCCCAGGCAAAGGGGCCGGAAATGCAAGTGCACTTGCCGGAGCGGTTGCTCAAGAGCAAGCCCAAGCAGGTGTTGCCGCTCCTAATAAGAAAGAAGTTCAATTGCCTAAAGTTGAACCAATACGCCGTGAGCTGCCGAAGATTGGCCGAAATGATACGGTGACCATTGTGAAGAATGGCGAAGAAAAACAGATGAAATACAAGAAAGCTGAAGCATTGATCGAAAACGAAGGCTGGGCACTCGCCCCAAGCAAAAGTTAAGCGCAATTCGTTAAGGTGATTGCAGCTGCTTCCAAACTCATTCTTATCCTGATAACGGCCATTCTCTGGGTGGCTTCTATGCCGCCCTTTGACATGGGCGAATGTGCTTACATCCTTTTTGTGCCCTTACTGATTTGGCTTAAAATGAAGCCCACTTATAGGGCGGTTATTTGGGTAGGCCTAGGAAGTTCCTTTCTTTCGTGGATCAGTATTTTAGTGTTCCTGCGTCACGTCACCTATATAGGAACTTTTCTTCTAGCTTTCTTTCTTTCACTTTATTTTATAATATGGCTCTGCTATACGCGGTGGCTCCTTCCTAAGATTTCCCAAAAGCATTTTGTTTTTCGGTTCTTGGGCTTTACAGCAATTGCTGGCTTGTGGGTAATCCTAGAATGGCTGCGTAGCTTTTTGCTTTATGGGATGCCGATGGGGCCTCTAGCTTTAAGTCAATGGCAGCGGCCCGTCTTGTTGCAGATTGGCGCATGGACAGGGGCTTATGGTATTTCCTTCTTCCTTATTTTCTTTAATTGCTGCCTAGCACAAACTTTGTACCGACTGGTCGCTTATCGAAGAGAGAAAGTAACCCACCGATGGTTCAGCCCTGATTTTTATATGGGGATATTTTCTTTGATGGCCTTGCCCATGATTTACTTTCAAAGCCTGCCTGGCAGTTTTGAAAAAGAAGAAACCATTTTTAATTTTGCTTTAGTTCAGCCCAATGTTGAGCCGCTGATTGAATGGAATGCGGTAGATATTGCCGAACGATTCGCAGTACTTGAAGCTCAGGTTGAGCGAATAGCGCTGATGGACTTTGATCTACTCTTACTTCCGGAGGGCGTTACACCAAACGCTATTTTGGGCGACTACACTACTTTGCAAGCTACCGAAGCTATGGTGAATCGTACGGGCCGACCTTTTCTTATGGGCAGTCAAGCCTCCGACGCGTATGCTGGGTATTTGCACAATGGGGTATTTCTAGTTGAGCCAGAGCTCGGCTTAAACCCTAATTATTACGCAAAGCAAAAACTTGTGCCCTTCGGCGAATTCGTCCCATATCCTTTTCATGGGCTTGTCGAAAGATTTGCAGCCATCCAAGGAGCTTTCTCACCTGGAAGTACTCCAAGTCTATTTAATATCAAACTGAATAATAAGCCTATAAAGCTTGGGGCTTTGATCTGCTACGAGGACTGTTTTCCTCAACTTGCGCGCAAGTCAGTTTCCGCCGGCGCAGACATTTTATTTGTGGCGACCAACGATGCTTGGTACGGAGAAGAAGGGGCGGCTTATTACCATGCGGCTCATTCAGTTCTGCGAGCTGTAGAAAACCGCCGGCCGGTCATTCGCTCTGGAAATGCTGGTTGGAGTGGATGGATTGACCCTTATGGTAAAATTAGGGACCTGCTCGTGAATGACGCTAATTCAATTTACTTTAGAGGTGGGGGTGTGATGGAGCTTAAGTCATACCCTGAGTTCAAAGCAAAGATGAGCTTTTATACCAAACATGGTGATTGGTTTGTCTTTTTATCGGGTGTTTGGGTCACCTTGGGATTTGGAGCCCACTGGCTCAGTAAGACAGAACTCAGTAAGACAGAAGAATCAATTTGCTAAGAACCTTAGGAGCGTTCTTGGATAAATTCCTGAAGCACTTCCATTTTTTTCTGAGCAATACGCTCTTTGTGTAATTCTTCTTTGGTGCGTTGCTTATTCTTATCGGTTAGGAGCTCACGCATTCTGCGGATGGCTAAACTTTGGATTTGGCGGATCCGTTCGCGGGTAACATCAAAGCGGTCACCAACCTCCTCAAGGGTGAGTGGTTTTGAACCATCTAATCCGAAACGGAGCATAATAATCTCTGCTTCTCTAGGCTCTAATTCAGCTAGAACCGAGCGGATATCCAAATTACGCATCTTGGTTGCTAAATCTTCAAAAGGAGAGGCTTGGTTCTCGTCCCCGACTAATTCTCCGAAAGAGGTGTTGGAATCTTCGTTAACCGGAGCATCTAGAGAACTTGGATTGACGCTGATTGACTTTAGGTGACTAACTTTATTGGTAGGAATCCCCATTGCGTAGGCGATCTCGTCATCGGCGGGTGGGCGGTCGAAAGTCTCAGTGAGTTCTTGGATAATCTTTCGCATCTTAGAGATACGATCAACTAAGTGCACGGGGATCCTTATGGTTTTGCTGTTATTGGCTAGAGCTCGTTTGATGGATTGTTTTATCCACCATGCTGCGTAGGTGCTGAGTTTTCCTCCTTTGTAGGGGTCAAATCGCTCAACTGCTTTTATTAAACCCAAATTGCCTTCGCTGACTAGGTCCATCAGCGGTAGACCAAAATTCATATAATCTCGGGCGATCTTTACAACTAATCTTAAGTTGGAAGAAATCATTTTGTCACGGGCTTTGATATTACCTTTTTTAATTTTATTCGCTAGGGTCACTTCTTCTTCGGGCGTTAGCAATGGGTTCTTTGAGATTGCCTGCATGTATGCAAACATTGCATCTCGGCCATCGCTAGTATACTTGTAAGTCGTGTCGTTGCTTGAGCTTTCAACTACGCCTCTAGGCACCCCAGTAACTGCGGTTTTTGCCTTAACAGCCTTTCCTTCTGATTTATTATTTAAAGAATTTATGTGCACGATATTAATTGATCGCACTAAGCTCTTAAAACTTAACAAAAATCTTAATTTTTATTTTGAAGCATACATGGCTTCAGCTATAGAAACCGCCTTAAACATGGCTTTGGCTTTATTAAGCGTTTCTTTATACTCATCATTTGGGACAGAGTCGGCAACCACTCCGGCGCCCGATTGAATATAAATAGTATCGTTTTTGATGACCGCAGTGCGAATGCCAATGCAGGAATCATGGTTCCCATTATAACTGAAATAACCCAGTGCGCCTCCATAAATACCCCGCTGTGTTTGCTCAAGCTCAGCGATGATCTGCAAAGCCCTTACTTTAGGGGCTCCACTTAAAGTTCCCGCGGGAAAAGTAGCTCTCATTAGATCATAAGCGGTTTTGTCCGAAGCCAGCGTTCCGCAGACTTGGGAAACAATGTGCATAACATGTGAATAACGTTCAATCGTCATGTAATCTGAGACCTTAACTGAACCGTATTCGGAGACCCTGCCCAGATCGTTACGCGCGAGGTCAACGAGCATCAAGTGTTCCGCGCATTCTTTCTTATCCGCGAGCAGATCGGCCTCTAGTTCTTGGTCTTCTTTCTCATGGGCGCCTCTACGCCGAGTTCCGGCAATTGGGCGGATCTCAATCTCCTTGCCAGTCAGGCGAACATGGACTTCGGGCGAGGCTCCGACGACTGCAAATTCAGGGTCCTCAAGCAGGAACATATAAGGAGAGGGATTTACGGTTCTAAGAGCCCGGTAAAGCGCCCTTGGTGGCAGTTTAAATTCTTTGCTAAATCTTTGGGATAGAACAGTTTGTATAACATCACCTGCCTGAATATATTCCTTTATTTTCTCAACAGCTGATTCGAACTCTTCCCGCTCAAAGTTCCCGCTGGGTACGCTATTTTCGGTCACTTCAGGCAAGTTTTTGTAGGGCACGGAGTGCGGTGCTTTTAAGCGGCCTTGTATTCGGCTAATTTCTGAGATTGCTAGTGAATAAGCGGCTTCTATGGAGTCATCAATCTCGGCGTAGACACAAACTCTCAGTATCTGTTTTACGTGATCGAAAATCAGCACAGAATCAGTGATCAAATAATATAAATAAGGTAGTTCTAGCGGATCATTCTTAGGTGTTTTGACGGAAGGTTCTACAGTGTGAATAAACTCGTGTCCTACGTAACCAACCGCTCCACCATTAAATGGCGGCATAGAGTCCATTTCTAGGGTTTTATACTTAGAGAGTTCATTTTCTATTAAGCTTAAAGGGTCATCGGGCGTTTGAATCGTCTCGAGTGTCCCATCTTTATGGCGAATAGAGGTTGTTTCTTTAAAAACTCGAAAAATTTTCTTAGGCGCTGACCCTAAAAAGGAGTAACGGCTTATATTTTCTCCGCCAACCACCGATTCAAAGAGAAATGCGGGCGATTCTTCCGCGATTTTAGAAAAAGCAGTTAAAGGCGTCTCGCAGTCGGCGGTTAAGTCTACGAACACAGGAATCCTAAGTCCTTTTTGGGCAAGGGCTTTAAATTCCTTTAGACTAGGCTCTGCGTTCATAGGTAGTAAAAAACTTAAGAATGGTTCGGTTGCAACTTTAGAAATAGACCTTCGGCGCCCCGTTTAACGCTTTCTAAGTCTTTGTCTAACAAAGTAAAATGGCCCATTTTACGGCCCTTACGCGCTTCGCCTTTATCATATAAATGTAATTGAGCTCGCGGATCTTGCAGTAGCATAGCCCAATCAGGAGTCCCCTCTGCCCACAAATCGCCGAGCAGATTGATCATCGAAGCCGGGGTATGAAGCTCGGTTGAGCCTAAGGGCAAATCTGTAATCGCTCTAATGTGTTGCTGGAATTGTGAGGTGTTGCAGGCATCAATGGTGTAATGCCCAGAATTATGGGGGCGCGGGGCCATTTCATTAATGATTAATTGATCCTTGGGGCTTAAGAAAAATTCAATGGCAATCAGTCCTACGACATCCAGCTGATCGGCAATCTGTTCAGCAAGCTCATAAGCTCGATCTGAAACGGCTTTATTGATGCAGGCCGGGGCAGAAGAGTGATGCAGGATATGGTGGATATGCACGTTTTCTGCGACAGGGAAACAGGCTTTTGAACCGCCCGCTTTACGTGCACAGACTACAGAAAATTCTCCTTTATGCTCAATCCATTCTTCAATTACGACGCGTTCAGGCTGTCCGAGTGTATTCCATAAAGCTTCGGGATCTTTAATGGCTTCGAGGGAATCTAATTTTATTTGCCCTTTGCCGTCATAGCCAAAAGCCGCAGTTTTTATCACGGAAGGCACCCCAATATTCTGGACGGCTTCAGTAAGTGTTTCGGGGGAGCTTGCGTATTCAAATCGGGCGCAAGGAAAACCGTTTTCTTTTAAGAAATCTTTCTCTCTTTGCCGGTGTTGGCAAATATGAAGAACATTTGCGTTCGGGGCAATCGGCTTAAGCTCGCTTAAGGTGTTCAAGGTTTTTGAAGGGATATTCTCAAACTCAAAAGTTACACAATCCACGCTTTGAGCAAAAGCCTCCAAAGCCTCTAAGTCTTCATAGGAAGCACGCGTATGGGCATCGGCGATTGCCCCGGCGGTAGAGTTCTCTTCTGGGCAGTAAATGTGGAATTTAAAACCTAAGGGACGGCCTGCTAGAATTAACATGCGGCCGAGTTGGCCACCGCCTAAGATTCCAATCGTTGCTCCAGGCAAAATCATGATTCGGAGGGGGATTTGCTTTCGGTGATCGTTTGAGTCTGTTCTGCGCGGAATGTTTCTAGCTGCTGCGCAATTGAGTCATCGCTTAAAGCTAATATTGAAGCCGCCGCAATTCCGGCATTTTTTGCCCCAGCTGAACCAATCGCTAAGGTCATCACCGGAATGCCCGCGGGCATTTGGACAATTGAAAGTAGGGAGTCTTGGCCACTCAGGGCTTTCGACTGAACGGGGACTCCTAAGACAGGCAAAGGTGTGATCGCTGCAGTCATTCCCGGTAAGTGAGCGGCCCCACCAGCGCCTGCAATAATCACTTTGATCCCTCTGGACTTAGCGGTTTCGCTATAAGAATAGAGTTTCTTGGGGGTTCGGTGCGCGCTGACGATTTCGGTTTCAAAAGGGATATTAAAGGCGGTTAAAATATCCGCAGATTCTTTCATTGTCGGCCAATCTGATTGGCTACCCATTATGATTCCAACGAGTGCTTTTGAAGATTCATTTTCCATACGTTTATAAAAAGTGATTCTTAGAAGAATACAATAATCTTATATGATTATTGTTCAGAGCTTTGGCATTTTATTTACAAGTATTCAGAGTCCAGTTTTGACTTAAGATATACAAGCTTGTTCAATCTCCAAGTGTTATTTGTTAAAGGTCAGAAATGGATTAGTGAAAGCGAGCCCGAATTGGGCTTGGGCATTATTGAAGAGGCATCAAAGTATCAGGTGCATATATTATTCTCTAAAGCGGAAGAGAAACGGATTTTTTCTGCAGAGAATTGTCCTTTAAAGCGCGTTATTTATGGAGCGGGGGATTCTATTGTTTCCGATCAAGGCATATCGATGGTGGTTGAATCCGTTGAAGAGGAGCAAGGTCTTTATGTCTATAAAGGAGCGGGAGCAGTCATCCGAGAGCCGGAACTCGCGGAGAGCTTGAACTTTGGTAAACCCGAAGAACGCATTCTTCAAGGGCAAGTCGATAGCTCCGAGGCCTTCACCCTTAGGTATCAAACTATGCTCGCTTACAGTAAAGCTCGGCAGTCCAATGTCTCTGGTTTCTTGGGCGGTCGAATTGATCTAATTCCACATCAATTATTCATCGCTAATGAAGTCGCTTCACGACATTGCCCGCGCGTATTGCTCGCTGATGAGGTGGGACTCGGTAAAACAATTGAAGCCTGCTTAATTCTCCATCGCCTGCAAATTACAGGCCGGGCTTCCCGGATCCTAATTATAGTTCCCGAGTCTTTAGTGCATCAATGGTTTGTGGAGCTCTACCGGCGTTTTAATCTTTGGTTTACGATCATGGATCACGATCGTTGCGCGGCGGCGGCGCTATCCAGTGAATCCAATAACCCTTTTCTAGAAGAACAATTAGTCCTGTGTAGTATTAATACCTTAAAGGATAATAGCTGTTGGGCCGACGCGATTTGTTTGGTGGATTGGGATTTGCTCGTAGTCGATGAGGCGCATCATTACCAATGGAAGCCTGATTTCGTAAGCCCTGAATATACGATTATCGAAAGACTTTCGCAAAGCAGTACTGGCTTGATTTTATTAACGGCGACTCCGGAGCAGATGGGCATCGAAGGGCACTTTGCTCGGCTGAGGCTTTTGGATCCTAATCGCTACCCAAACCTTGATCAATTCATTGCGGAACATAATAACTATGGGAAAATCGCAAAAGTCGCGCAGGCTGTTTACCAAAAAAAGCCTCTCTTAGCTCAAGAGAAGCGCTTGCTTAAGGCTATGTTTGCCGAGCTCAGTGAAGCAGACTTTCAAGTATTAATAAAAGATCGCGATAAACTCTTGGATTCGCTTGTCGACCAGTATGGAACAGGCCGTGTTATCTTCAGGAATACACGCAAGGCGCTTAAGGGCTTCCCCAAGCGAGAAGCAGTGCCTCAGATAGTCGAGCCATCGCCGCGGATCGAAACTGGCGAGATGTCCGAGCGGTTGTTTGGAGAATTTCAAAAAGAAGTCCTCTCCGATGAGGTGGATCTAATTTATGATTTTAAATATGACCCTCGAGTTCAATGGTTGGCTACTTTCTTAAGTGAGCATAAATCAGATAAAGTACTTTTGATCTGTAGTTATAAAGAGAAAGTAGAAGCCTTGCAGACGAGTCTGTTAGAATTATTGAATATCAAAACAGCAGTTTTCCATGAAGATTTAAGCTTAATACAGCGTGATCGTAATGCGGCTTATTTTGCCCAAGAAGAAGGCGCTCAAATTTTATTATGTTCAGAAATTGGGAGTGAAGGTCGAAATTTTCAGTTCGCGCATCATTTAGTTTTATTCGACCTTCCGCTCAATCCTGAATTATTAGAACAAAGAATTGGGCGCTTAGATCGAATTGGGCAGACCTCAACAATTAAGGTGCATGTCCCTTTTCTTGAAAAGACATGGACGGAATTTTTGTTTAAATGGCACCAAGGAGCGCTCGAAGGTATTGAGAATTCTCTTAAAGGGGGGCATATTTATTATGAAGCAAATAAGTCAGCATTAATAGAACTCGGTCAGCAGCTACAGAACGGGAACTCACTTCCCGGTAAGGCTTTGGAGGCATTCATGGGCAAGAGCCGGGCGCATCGTATGGCTACTGAGAAGACCTTGTCCGAGGGGCAGGATTGTTTGATTGCGATTAATTCGAATCGCCCACAAAAAGCGGCGCTTGTGGTAGACGCAGTAAAAGCCTTGGACAAAGATAAGACCCTCGAGCTATTAATGAATCAACTCTTTGATTTTTTTGGAGTCACTGTTGAGAAACTCGGTGAGGCGCAATACAAAGTGAAGCCAGATCATTTGTACACAGAATCCTTTCCAAGCTTGCCCGAGGAGGGTATGACTTTGAGCTTCAGTCGTCAGGAAGCACTCAGCCGAGAAGATATCGGTTTCTTAACCTGGGATCATCCTATGGTTCGAGGTGCTATGGATTTAATGGTCGGAAGCACGCAAGGGAATTGCGCGATCATCGCTTGGAAGCAGTTTAATCCCCAGATGCCGGCAATTCTTTTAGAGTGTATTTTCATTTCTGAAACGGTAGCTCCATTGAAGTATCATTTAGATCGTTTCTTCCCGGCGGCACCTATTCGAGTCGTCGTGGACATTGCCGGTGTGGAATTTACGGACAGCTGCACCTTGGGTCGCTTGCAAGGGGAGACTCTTAATGAGGAAGCTTTCCGGCTGAAGGAAAGTCCTGAATTATTGCGGTTAATTTTGCCGAACTTATTAGCATCGGCAATGGATTTTGCTCAAGACGCGCAATCAAAACGACTTCAAAAAGCAACCGCAAAAACTACCACGCATTTAGGGGGTGAATTAGCTCGATTACTTGAACTGCAAAAAGTTAATGCGAATGTTTCGGCTAAGGAAGTTTCGGCGGCTCAAGCAGAGTTGAGTGAAGTGCTTCGATATATTAATCAAGCTCAGTTACGATTGGACGCCGTGCGATTAGTTTTGAATAACCCTTCGCCTCGTCCTCAGGACAAGGCTAGGTCAGCATTGGCTGAATAAGCTCAGGATTTGATAAGTTATTTTTAACGATTCCAGTGGGCTTAAGCGGGTAGCTATAAGTTTTGCCTTCATAGTTTTTCATGATGATGGCATCTTCAGTTACGGATTGGATGTAATTCGGATTAATCGGGATTTTGCCACCGCCGCCCGGTGCATCGATTACAAACTGGGGAATTGCGTAGCCCGTGGTGTGCCCTCGGAGTGATTCAATGATTTTGATGCCTTCCCTTGGGTCGGTCCTTAGGTGGGCACTGCCCGTTATCAAATCACATTGATAAAGATAATAAGGACGGACGCGCATCATGAGTAATTTATGAATCAGCGAACGCATAATATCGGCGTTGTTATTGATCCCTTTTAATAAAACAGACTGGTTGCCAATCGGTACTCCAGAAAAGGCGAGTTTTTCGCAAGCCTCAGCAAGTTCACGAGTGCATTCATTCGGATGGTTCACGTGTATACTCATCCATACTGGGCCATGCTTTTTAAAGATCTCACACAAGCCCTCATCAATTCTCTGTGGAAGGAACACGGGAATTCTCGAGCCGATGCGGATGAATTGGACATGTTTGATTTTCCGTAGCTCACTCAGGAGATACTCTATCTTGTTATTCGACATCAGCAGAGGGTCGCCTCCACTTAATAAAACATCACGAATCTGGGGGTTGTTACGAATATACTCGAGACCGATGTCAAATTTGGGGTGAAAATTATAATCTTGCGCATTAGAGACGAGCCTGCTCCGAGTACAATAACGGCAGTACGAGGCGCAGCGGTCCGTCACCAGAAATAACACCCGATCTGGATAACGATGAACAATCCCCTCAACGGGAGAAGTATCATCTTCGCCTACTGGGTCGAGAAGCTCTTCCGGCGCGGTAGTTGTTTCTTGGACTTTGGGGACAACTTGGAGGCGAATCGGATCGAGCGTATCCTTGCGATTGATTAAATTAAAAAAGTAGGGGGTGATGGCTAAGGCTAATTTTTTGTCCGCAAATAAGCATCCTTTTCTTTCTTCAGAGGTGAGCTCAATTAAGGATTCAAGCTGTTCTAGCTTTGTAATACGATTCTTAAGCTGCCATTTCCAATTATTCCAATCTTCAGGCGCAACTTCTGCCCAAGGACTGTTCCTGGGTGTTTCATTAAAAGAGTGCGAGCTTTGCATTATAATTTTTAAAGTTTACGTTTTAAGGGACAATAGCAAGAAATTCTAGGGATAAAATAATGATTTAATTTCAAACTCAGGTGCTTTTAATTTGCATGTCTTTAATAATATTATTTTTTTAATTAAAAAAACAATGGGTAATTTAAACACATCAGGAATTTTAGCATTTGAAGATGGTACAATCTTTAGGGGCAAAGGCTTTGGTGCTATCGCCACATCGGTTGGAGAGTGTTGTTTTAATACAAGCCTCACCGGATACCAAGAAATCATCACAGACCCATCCTACTTCTCCCAAATTGTTACGATGACCGCAGTGCAAATTGGCAATTACGGCATAAACCAAGAAGACGTAGAATCAGATGGGCCCAAAATTAAAGGCTTAGTTGTGAGAGAATTAAGCCCAGTTTACAGTAATTGGCGGGCATCAACCTCGTTAGAAGCCTATCTTTTAGAAGCCGCTATTCCGGGAATTGAAGGCGTTGACACTCGGGCAATTGCTAAGAAGTTGAGAGTGTCAGGGGCAATGAACGCCTGCGTCAGTACCGAAGGGATCACTGATGAAGAAGCCGTTCGTCTGGCTCAGAATTTTGGTGGTCTTATCGGGGTTGACTTTGTGAAAGAGGTATCAGCTAAGTCAATCTACCAGTGGGATCCAGAAAGAACTCAATCAAAAACTTTCACGGTACCAGGTACGGATCTCTGCATGGGTGAGCAGCCTAAAGAAAAAATTTACAATATAGCCGCACTTGATTTTGGCGCTAAATATTCAATTTACCGGAAGCTTCAAAGGCACGGTTTCAATGTGCAAGTATTTCCAGCAAATACTCCAGCCGAAGCGATTCAAGAGTACAACCCTGATGGAGTCTTTTTGTCCAACGGTCCTGGCGATCCTTCCGCAGTAGAATATGCCCACAAAACCGTACGGCAATTAATTGAAAAGTACCCAACTTTCGGGATTTGCCTAGGGCATCAAATAATCACACACGCACTTGGGGCGGATACTTATAAATTAAAATTCGGCCACAGAGGGGGGAACCACCCAGTTAAGAATTTAGAAACCGGTAAAGTTTCGATCACCTCGCAAAACCACGGATTTGCTTCAACTCAAGAGCAACTAGAGAAATGCGGAGCAATCGTCACCGAAATTAATTTGAATGATAACACCGTCGAAGGCTTACGCTTAAAAGACAGGCCGGTATTCTCGGTTCAATATCATCCAGAAGCCGCCCCCGGTCCAAATGACGCAGACCCACTCTTTGATGGGTTCTATGACTTGGTTGCCGAAAATTCCTAATAGTTTTGCCTGCGGTCTAGGTCTAGGTCTAGGTCTAGGTCTAGGTTGCTGCTTTCCTTAGGATTGCGAAAAAGGCTTTATACGATCCTGCCCAATTGGGTCCGGACTCAATCCTTCAAGGATTGTTAGAATTTCCCCGATCAAATAGATTGATCCGCTGACGACAAGGGTGTCGCCAGCATCTCCGATATGGCAGGTATTCTTAGAAAAAAGCGTGCTTACTTTAGCGGGGCATATAGCGCCTTTGAATTCACTGGGGATAGATTCTTTAAGTGTCGGCGCTTCGCAAGCTCTAGGCTGATCAGGTGTCACCAGGTGGAGTTCTCTAGCGAATTCAGCAAGTATCGGCATAAGGCTTTTTGCGCGCTCAACGCCCAGTATTCCGGTTATAATGATTGGCTTCTTTTTATCAGTCTTTAAAATAGCGGTCAGATTTTCCCTTAAGGGCAGGCAGGCTTCCGGGTTATGGCTTGCATCTAAAATAAGGGTCTTATCCTTTAGCTTGATTGCTTGCCAACGACCACCCCAATCTACTGCTTTAAGAGCTTGCGCCGATTCAATAGGAAACGTTTGGGATAATATCTCGGTGGCTTGAAGTGCAAGTCCGGCGTTATGTTCTTGATAGGAGCTTGCAAGATTGGTTTTAGGCAGGGGTTCGCTTTGAAATCGCTCGTCTAATTTATAAACGGGAGCCATTACTTTTGATGCAGTCTCGTCCATAATTGCTTGAGTGTTTTTGGCCAAGGATCCTAAAAGTACCGGCCGACCTTTTTTTATAATACCGGCTTTTTCCCGGGCAATAGCCTCAAGGCTTGTTCCTAAGATATCGGTATGATCCATTCCAATACTCGTTATGATCGAGAGCTCAGGAAGGAGTATATTGCTGGCATCGAGGCGCCCCCCTAGGCCAGTTTCAATTAAGGCAATATCGACTTTTTCATCAGAGAAATATTGGAAGGCGATTGCGGTTATAAATTCAAAAAAAGACGGATAATTCTCGGAAGCGGGTCCCCCTGAGAGTTTATCTGAAATTAATTTTAGGGTGCGGGTGTATTCGATTAAGCGCGCATCTGCGATGGGGCATCGATTGACTTGAATGCGTTCGTTGAGTCGGATTAAATGGGGCGAAGTAAAAAGGCCGGTTTTGTAGCCATTGTCACGATAGACCGCTTCGAGCATCGCACATACAGAACCTTTGCCGTTGGTTCCAGCTACATGGATGGACTTAAAGTTTTTCTCGGGGGAATCAAGGGCTTCGGAAAAAGAACGCATGCGCTCAATGCCGTATTTTGAGCCACGATTCCTTAACGAAAAGAGAAATTCAGTAGTTTTTTTGAAGTCACCCATTAATTTGCTACAGGGCAAGCAGGGCTTATGCTTCCCCTTTTTGTTTAGGAGCCAAAGCGCTTAAGAGTCGGCCAATGGTTGGGCGCATTTCATGGCGAGGAACAATTTTATCAATCAAGCCATGTTCTAATAAAAACTCAGATGTTTGGAAGCCTTTGGGAAGATCTTGTTGGGTGGTTTCTTTAATCACTCGAGGACCCGCAAACCCAATTAAAGCTTCGGGCTCGGCTATGATGATGTCGCCTAGTGAGGCAAAGCTAGCCATCACTCCAGCCATTGTTGGATTTGTGAGGACGGATAGATAGGGCACTTTTAGTTTGGCTAATTTAGCTAAGGCGGCACTGGTCTTCGCTAATTGCATTAGACTTAAAATACCTTCCTGCATACGCGCTCCCCCTGAGGCAGAAATAATAATGACAGGATTTTTGTTCGCACAGCCACGTTCGATAGTGCGGGTTAGTTTTTCACCCGCTGCGGATCCTAAACTTGCGGCCATAAATCTAAAATCCATCACTGCGATATTCACTTTGCGCCCTTCGATGGCACCAACACCTGCGATTACTGTATCAATCTCGTTGGTCTTTTTTTGGTTTTGCTTAAGTTTTTCTTTGTAGGCGGATGTCGCGGTGAATTTTAAAGGGTCCAGCGAACTGATTCGGGTATCTTTTTCTTCAAAAGAACCTTCATCTAGAAGTGCGGCTATGCGCGCTCGAGCATCTAAGGGAAAGTGGTAGCCGCTATTGGGCACAACCATTAAGTTTTCTTTCAATACGCGGTTGTAGATGATCTCTCCGGTCTTTGGGCATTTCGTCCAAACGTCCTTCGGGATATCTTTCTTTTTTACCGTTACAGTTGAGTACTGAGGTTTTCCAAAAATAGCCATAATTAAGAATTTTTAATAGAGTTTACACTTAGGCAACATTTATCCGTGTCCAATTGATAATATTTCTACAGAGCGGGCACCGGCATTTTTTAAGACTTTAGCGCATTCATTCAACGTGGCGCCCGTAGTAAAGACATCATCTAATAAAATGTATTTCTTATTTAAATCGAGTTTTATTTGAGGGGCTAATTCAAATGCCCCTTGGATATTTTGGATACGTTTTTTTCTATTGAGTTTAGTCTGAGTTCCCGTGTAGGTTTTCCGAATAAGTAATTCTTCGATGGTAGTTGCATCCTTAAAAACGCCATGAACCACCTTAGCAAATGATTTGCTTTGATTAAAGCCACGTTCCCTTAACTTTGTTGGATGCAAGGGAACTGGGACAAGCGTAGACCCTTGGATTAAGGCTTCAAGGTGGGGTAGTTTCTTAAGGATTATTTTCAGGTCTTTGATTAAGAATAATCCCTGTCGGTATTTTAGCGAATGGATCACACTTCTTCCAACTTCTTTAGCAATAAGTAGTGTGTTCCCACGATCAAAGCTCGGCGATAATTCGGCGCAATGCGGGCAATCTTTACCGATGACACAGTCCGTTATATAAGGATAGCCACAGGTGTTACAGCTAGGTGGGTAAGCCAAGGTCAGCTTGAAGGAACAAGTTCGGCAGATGTATTGATAAGGCGAGGCTTCAACGGATCCCGAGCATTCGACGCAGGATCTTGGGAAAAAAATATCTAAAAAGGCATCGAGCCTTGAAAGCCAGATCGCTGTATTAATCATAAAAGATCTTTTCTAAGCTCAGCCCTGAGGCAGGCGCAGTGACAATTTCATTCGTACGAGTTTTAGATTCTAGAATTCTTAAAGTATCCTCAGGGCTGAGTCTATTCCTGCCTACGGCATAAAGTGTCCCTGCAATGCTTCGGACCATTTTATAGAGGAAGCCACTTCCCGTAATTGAGAGAGTGATCGTAGAGCCTCTTTTCTTCAGCTCAATAGATTCAACGGTCTTAATCGGGTTTGGGTCATTGTCCTTAGTGTGCAAAGCTCCAAAAGCAGTGAAGTCATGCGTTCCCACTAAGTGTTTGCTTGCGGTGATCATACGGCCTAAGTCCAAAGGGTTATCTCTGCACGCCCAAACAAATTCCTTATCAAATGGATGTGCGCGCCCCAAATAGATAGAATATTTATAAGCCTTTTTCACCGCAGAAAATCGAGCATGGAAGTCATCGCTGACTTTTTGTAGGCTTTCGATTCGAATATCTTTATCGAGAATGGAGTGCATTGCCCGCACAAGCTTCTTGTCCGGGTGAGGCCAATTTGCTTCAAAGTGAAAACATTGCCCTTTAGCATGAACGCCTGCATCCGTACGACTACAGCCATGAATTCTAGTGGAGGTATCGAAAATAGAAGTGAGGGCCGATTCAATATGATTCTGTACACCACCTCCGGAAGGCTGGTTCTGCCAACCTTCAAATTGGGTGCCTTTATAAGCACAAATGCATTTCCACCGCATGAGGGTACTTTTGTAGGTTCGCTCTAGATATGCAAGTCTAGCCATCATATAAAAATTGCCTTTATTTCAGAGATATTAAATAAATTGAGTCGCATGGCACAAAGATCAAATCGTAAGTTATGGGCAGATTATATTGCTAAGCAGTCCACGCAGGCAAAAGTTCCACAGAAGCAAGTCATTCTAGGAGCTCAATTTGAAGGGATAATTCTTGGGATTGATCCTAGTTTGCGCGGGTGCGGATTTGCCATAATTAGTTATAAAAATGGGCAAGCCCAGCTCCTTGATGCGACAACCCTTAAAATGAAACCCAAGTTACCGATGGTCGAGTGTCTTGGGCAAATCGCGAATAAAGTCCAAGATTTATTGGGACGATTTGAAATTAAACATGTCTCGATTGAGCAGACCATTTATGTGCAGAACTTTCAAACAGCCCAAATTATGGGCGTGGCTCGAGGGGCAGCAATCGCCCCAGTTGCCATGAAAGGACTCCCTGTCTTTGAGTACGCGCCACTACGAATTAAGCAGGCGATTGTTGGAAATGGACGGGCTAGCAAAGCACAAGTGGCTAAAACGGTTGGGGCTTACTTGAAAGTCGATTTTAAAGAAGCCTTTGATGAGTCCGATGCATCTGCTGTGGCTTTATGCCACGCCTTTACATGGAGAGATACAAATGAATAAAAAAATCTTAATCACAGGTGTCAGTTCCGGCTTGGGCTATGGGCTCGCAAAAAATTATTTACAACAAGGCGCGGAAGTTTATGGCTGCAGCCGAAGAGTGCCCCAGACATTAATTGAACTAGGATTGAATCATTGTGAGCTCGACCTTTCTAAAAGTTCAGAAAGTGCACCTAAATTTGAGAAGTGGCTTCGCGGAATAGAACAATTTGACGCAGTCTTTTTAAACGCCGGAATACTCGGCATGATCAAAGACATGCGGGCGTGTTCATTGGCGGAGCTCAAAGAAACTATGGAGACAAACCTTTGGTCTAACAAATGGCTCTTAGATTCATTGCTCTCAGAGGGTCGAGTGATCCGCCAGGTATTAGCGATCTCCTCGGGAGCCTCTCTATCGGGAAGCCGCGGATGGAATGGCTACAGTCTCTCAAAATCAGCACTGAATATGTTAGTCAAGTTGTATGCGGGCGAGTGTCCAGAAACTCATTTTATAGCTTTGGCTCCCGGGCTCATTGATACCGCGATGCAAGACTATATGACAGCACTTCCCAGTGACCCCCGTTACGCGCCCATAGAAATTTTGAAAGCAGCTAAAGGGACCGAGGCAATGCCCAACGGAGAAGTTTGTGCGGGGAAAATAATCGCGTTATTGCCTAGATTACTGAATCTAGAAAGCGGAAGCTACGCAGATATTCGTAAGCTATAGCACTGTCCAAGGCTTAATCCTTAAGGCGTTAGATACTTCCTCTTATAGGTCAAAAATATATCTTTCGCGACCGGACCGGCGGTGGAACCTCCATAGTAGGGATCCGATTTTTTCTTGCCTTGAACCATCACGACAACGGCTACCTTAGGGTCCTCACTAGGGGCATAGCCGACAAACCATGCGAGGTTCACATCAGAACCATGCGCTCTGAAATCTGCGGTTCCGGTTTTTCCGCTTATGTTGAAGTCTTTAATCTGAGCTAGTTTTCCGGTACCAATCGGTGATACGCAGGCTCGCATTCCTTGATCTAAAAGTGTGCGTTGTTCAGAGGTTAAATTAATCGGGCTGTGCTTCTGAATTTGAGAGTTCTGTTGATCCTTCACGATTGCTTTCAGGGTTGGATCAGTTCGGGTCTCATCGCGGGCTATGGAGGCGATTGTTGTGAGCATCTGAAGTGGAGTTACTAGAAGAAATCCCTGTCCGATCGCGGTATTTGCGGTGTCCCCTGGCCACCACGATTCCCCCATTTTTTTCTTTTTCCAAGCTTTATCAGGCACGACTAAGCGTGAGGTTTCAAAAGGCAGTTCGATCCCAGTTTTTTGATCTAATTGGAATCGTTTCGCTTCTTCGCTAATTTTTTGGATACCAATTTCTAAGCCAACTTCGTAGAAGAAAACATTACAGCTTTTAGCAATCGCGGTTTCGATATCGACCGGGCCATGCCCACTTCGATTATTACAATGAAAGATGCGATTCCCAACTCTGTAAGCGCCCATACAGTTAATTTTAGTTGAGGCATCAATCGCGCCTTCTCTGAGCCCAGCAATTGCGGTGATTAATTTAAAAGCAGATCCTGGGGGATAAGAGAGTTGAACCGCCCGGTTGAGCCATGCTCCGGCATCGTTAATTTTATCAAAAGTTGCTTGGGGAATAAAGGGACTTAAGTCATTGAGGTTGTAACTTGGATTGCTGGCTAAACTGAGCATTTCTCCCGTTTCAATATCCATGGCAAGTACCACACCAATGCGATTGCCTAGGGCTGTTTCGGCGGCTATCTGCAGGTCAACATCAAGACTCGTGATTAGGCTATTGCCTTGCTTGGGTGGCTTGAGCTCAAGTCGTTTGTTTTGGAATCCAAGTGGGTCCACCCGCCAGATTTCAAACCCGTCGGTACCGGCTAAGTAATCGTCAAAAGTTTTTTCAATCCCAGTTTTCCCTAGTTTGGTTTTAAAAGTGAAGTTCTTAATGCCATCATTAGTGAGTTTGCTTAAGTCGGGATTTACATTTTGAACATATCCTAATGTGTGAGCGGCGAGTGACTTGTACGGATAATGCCTCGCCGTATTTGTGTGAACTGCTATCGGGGATTGTACTGGTATGGCTTCAATCAACTGAGCGTATTCATAAACATTCAGGTCCTCAGCCAAGGGTAGCGGGAGTAAGAGTTGTTCATTATAGTGTCGAATAATCTTACTTACATTAAGCGTATCGTTGCGGTGGGTTACGGAATTTATGACATCCAAGTACCTTTGGATTACATTGATGCGTGCTTCCCAGCTCAGTTGACTGTAATCAGGGAGGGGTAAGCTTTCGTGCGGTGCTTTGTCTTCCTTCGCCTCGAAGCGTTGCTTGATTTGGGCGCGCGCTTCTTTGATGAGTTTAGAATATTCTTTTCTAAATTCTGGTCTGAGATCATCAAGTATGACGGTGGCTGAGTACTGCGGACGGTTGCCCACGAGTAGATTGGAATTCCGGTCGTATATATCGCCTCGGGGGGCGGGTAGGAGAATTCGCCGTTCGGTTTGTCGCCGTTCCATATCGGCATAGGTGTCTTTAACAATGAGTTGTTGGCGAGCGAGCCCCAAAAGCAAAATAACCGTCGCTATTAAGCTTATCCAAAAAAATAAAAGGATCCGAGGATTGTCCCTCTTTTTGACGTCATATTTATCCATATTGACTTAGATAAAGGGGAGTGATTCTGGCTCAGTTTTTGAATCAGAAATACTGAAGAGTAATCGCTGTAGATTAAAAAACCAAGGTGCGACAAACAATAAAATCAGATGGGAGAGCGCCAACTCAATTGAATAGACAACGACTAAGTTATAAGAGCTAGCACCTTCGATAATAAGCGTATAGATAATCGCTAAGGCTAATGAGAAGTTAGCCAGGTGAGCGAGCAGGCAAGGATGAAAGTTTTTCTCGGCTCTAAAGCGCCGCCTAATCAGTAAAATAAGAGTTCCTATAGCGGGGATAAGCACGGTCATCATTCCAAAAAGACTGGGCAAGGCCGCATCGATCCATAGACCAGTAATAATAGCGGTCATGAAGAAATGGTCCGCCCTTAAATATAAGGCAGGCAAGATACAGGCAGGCCCCAGAATAAAGAGGTTAATCGCGGCAAAAGTAATCCCTGAATTCACGAGTAGCATCAGGTGCAAAAGCAGGAAGTTCGTTGCTAAAAATATGAGTATTCGCCGATCAAAAATCATCTTGGAGTTCTTTAGTTCGGTTGTAAGGCACAAGTACGGCCACTTCTTTAATTCCCAAGAGTCGTTTGTCTAGAGAAACCTGCCCAGCTTGAAACAAGCCAGTATTGTCAGCCTCAAGCCAAGGAACGAACCCAATCTTTATTCCTGGCGGAAACGCACCCCCTAGACCTGTTGTTAGGAGCTTCAGCGGTTCGGTTGAATCGGTTCTTAAATCTTGCGGCGCATTTTTGATTGTGCCGATCGGTTTTGCCTGGAAATCTGTACCGGCGCCTTGGTAGACAAGGGGTCTTCGATCGTCAAAGAATGCGGCGGATATCCTAAAGTTATTGCTCGAGAGAAGATCAACTTCGCTGGTATAATAATTAGTTTTTGAGACACGACCTACGACCCCACCCACAAAAATTACGGCATCACCTAAGCCAAGACCATGCTTCCGCCCTTTATTAATTCGGATAGTTTGCCACCAGCTCCCCAAGTTTCTTTGGATTACTTGGGCAATTTCATAGCGAAAGAGATCTCTGCTTGGTAGACCTAGGATCGACTCTAATCTTTGGATCTCGTCTTTGTAGTTTTCGTTGAGCTCCTTTATTTGTCTGTAATAGGCATTCTGCCGCTTAGTCTCAGCGATGATATTAACTAATTCTTTTTTAGAATGGCGCTTCGATACTCCATCATCGGCCATCGATTCTAGGTTATCTGATATTACCCAGACGGGAGCTTGGAATTCTTGGAAGCTTGTTTGGACAAAAAGTTTAAGGAAACTAGGAGTCAGCCACCAAAGAAAAAGGAACACTAAAAGTGTGATTACCGGGGTTAATCTATCCAGGCGAAATGGCCCCACAGGTCTATCCTCTTGATGTCTCGCTTAGGTCTTTTAAGAGGAAAGCTAAGTCTTGAAGTACCATGCCGGTTCCATTGGCAACCGCGCTTAAGGGATCTTCGGCAATGATCACCGGCAAACCCGTTGAATCACTGAGATATTGGTCTAATCCTTTTATGAGTGCACCGCCACCGGCTAGGACAAAGCCTCGGTCAACTAAATCTGCAGAGAGCTCCGGAGGGCATCTTTCAAGTGCGTTGCGCACTAGGTCAGTGATCGCCGAAATAGTATCTGAAAGTGCTTCACGGATTTCTTCAGAAGTGATTGTGATGGTCTTAGGAAGTCCAGCTACTGAATCACGCCCGCGCACTTCCATTGTAGATTCTTCTTCAAGTTTAAAAGCTGAGCCAACATTAATTTTTATCGCTTCTGCGGTACGCTCACCGATCATTAAGTTGTAGGAGCGTTTCATGTAATTGATGATGGCGGTATCAATCTCATCACCACCAACACGAATACTTTTTGTGTATACAACTCCAGCTAGAGAAATAATCGCCACTTCAGTAGTACCACCGCCGATATCTACAATCATATTAGCAGCCGGCTCATCAATCGGCAAGCCAACACCAATAGCGGCAGCCATTGGCTCTTCAATTAAAACAACATCTCGAGCACCGGCGCGGATTGCAGAATCTTTGACCGCTCTTCGCTCAACTTCGGTGATGCCGGAAGGCACCGCAACGACAATTCGTGGTGCGATAAAAGTTTTCTTGCGATTTACTTTACTGATAAAGTAGCGAAGCATCGCTTCGGTAATTTCAAAGTCGGCAATAACACCATCTCGCATTGGGCGAATCGCGGTAATATTACCCGGAGTTCTTCCGAGCATACGTTTAGCTTCAGAGCCAACCGCACAGACCTTACGACTTGATGTGTAAATTGCTACCACGCTGGGTTCGCGAAGTACAATGCCTTTGTCTTTAGCAAATACCAATGTATTAGCTGTTCCAAGGTCAATTCCAATATCGTTTGAGAGAAGTCCGATCACGTTTGTAACAAATTAATATTAAGTATGAACACTATTTTTTTCCTTATAGTGACTGAAAGTCAATGAATTACGGCAATAATAGCTCAAACTAGATTATTTTCCACCAATTAGTTTAAAAAATATGCGTTTGCCGGCTTGGAAGACTTGGTCGTCGGCAGAACGGGTAATTTCTTTTTGTGGGTCCGTTTGCTTGGCGCCGTCTAATTTAACACCTCCTTGAGCGATCAGTCTGCGCACGGCTCCTTTGCTCTCGAATAATTCGGTTTTGGCCATAAGGTTGATAAGCTGTGCCTGATCAGAATCCTCAGAAAGTTGCCCCCAACTGAATTCGGGCATCGTATCGGGCATTTTGTTTTTGGAAAAAACTTGCTCGAATTGGCTCAGCTCGTTTTCAGCAATCTCAACCGAATGGAATCTTCCGACTAAAGCCTTAGCTAAGTCTTTTTTAACCTGCATCGGGTGGGCTTCTTTAAGCTGCTGAATCCTAGTTTCACTTTCTTCTAAGAGCAGTTGGTAATAATCCCACATTGTGTCGTCATTAATCGACATGATTTTCCCAAACATATCTTTGGGGGAGTCAGTGAAAGCAATATAGTTATCAGCGCTCTTAGACATCTTTTTAACGCCATCGAGTCCAACTAATAGTGGCATAGTGATCACCGCTTGTTCTGATTTTTCCGCATCTTTTTGGAGGGCCCGGCCCACCAACATATTGAATAATTGGTCAGTCCCGCCAATTTCCACATCAGCTTCTAAGATTAAGGAGTCGTAGCCTTGAATTAAAGGGTAGAGGAATTCAATGATCGAAATAGGAGCATTTGAGGCAAAGCGCTTAGAGAAATCATCTCTTTCTAGCATCCGAGCCACCGTCATTTTTCGAGCAAGCTTTAGGCAGTCCTCAAAATTCATGGAATCAAACCACTCGCTATTGTATCGAACAAGGGTCTTTTTTGGGTCGAGGATCTTAAAGGCTTGTTCTAAATAAGTTTCAGCATTTTGTTTGATGGCTTCACGCGTTAAGACCGGGCGGGTGGAAGATCTGCCTGAGGGGTCCCCGATTAATGTAGTGAAATCACCAATGATCAAAATAGCCTGGTGCCCAAGATCTTGAAATTGCCTTAATTTATTAAATACGACGAGGTGTCCAAAGGTTAGATCGGGCCTGGTGGGATCGACGCCAAGTTTTATCTTCAAGGGTTGCTTGAGTTTTAATTGCTCCTCGAGGGATTCTCGTCCGATCAAGGTGTCGGTATTTTGCAGAATTGTTTCAATAGTGTTCATTTAATTACTTAAAAAATTAAAGCCTTTGACGCACCACTTCATAGAGGCACACCCCTGCAGAAACCGATACATTCAGGCATTCAACATTCCCAGCCATCGGAATATTAATCAAAGCGTCACAGAGCTCGCCGGTAATTTTCCTCAGGCCCCAGCCTTCACTGCCTAAGATTAAAGCAGTAGGCTGATTCAAATTGGTCTCATAAAGCGAAGCCGTGCCGCGGTCAGAAGTACCGACAATTTGAAGGCCTTTTTCTTTCAGGGCGCGGACGAAATGTGCTATATTTTTTACCTTTATAAAAGGCACATCATCGGCGCCTCCGCAGGCAATATCTTTAACGGTGTCAGTGATGCCACAGGCCCCTTTTATTGGAGCGATAACCGCATGCACTCCTGCGCCCGATGCAGTTCTCAGGCAAGCACCAAGGTTGTGCGGGTCTTGAACGCCTTCTAAAATGAGCAATAAAGGGTTTTCTACTCGGTCGATTAATTCAAAGACGTCATCCTCAACTTCGAGTAAGATTGGAGAGGCGGGATTTGAATAACGCGGAGGGCGTTTTTTCTTATGAATGGCATTTCTTCCCATATTTAAATATTTGGTGATTCTTTGGGGGGTTCTAGTCCGACGATATGCCAGCCTTTTTCTGAAAGGATACGCCCTTGTGCGGTTCTTTTGATATAGCCTTCTTGGATCAGAAAAGGCTCGTGGACTTCCTCGAGTGTGTGTGCTTCTTCGCCAACGGCGACCGCTAGGGTGCGAAGACCCACCGGCCCACCTTTATAATTATCACCAATCACCCTAAGTAGTTTTTTGTCCAACTCATCTAAGCCTCGTTGGTCAATCTCGAGTAATTCTAAGGCTTGGTTCGCCATCTCTATAGTGATGATCCCGTCTCCTTTTTCTAGGGCATAATCGCGGCAAAAGTTCACTAAATTATTAGCGATTCTCGGAGTCCCTCTAGCCCGTTTAGCGATTTCAGTAGCGCCATCATCAGAAAAAGAGACTTCAAGCAGTTCGCAGGTGCGCTTTACGATGCCTTGAAGGGTTTGAAGATTGTAATAGTCGAGGCGTGTTTGCAGGGTAAAACGACTTCTAAGAGGAGCGGTCAGCAAGCCCATACGAGTGGTTGCCCCAAGCAAAGTGAATCTAGGTAAACTTAAGCGGACGCTCCGAGCATTGGGTCCTTGATCGATCATAATATCAATTCGAAAGTCTTCCATCGCGGAGTAAAGATACTCTTCGACGGTTTTGGGTAAGCGGTGGATTTCGTCGATAAATAAAATATCGCCTTCGCTTAAATTAGTCAGCAGTCCTGCTAAATCAGCTGGCTTGTCTATGACGGGCCCAGAAGTGATCGATACATTCGAGCCCATTTCATTGCCTAGAATCAAGGACAAGGTTGTCTTGCCTAAGCCGGGAGGGCCGCTGATTAAAATATGATTTAAAGGTTCTTTTCTTTTGAGCGCGGCGCCGACCATGATGGAAAGCCGTTCAACCGTTTTTTCTTGGCCGGCAAATTCTGTGAGAGCCACCGGTCTGAGGATGGAGTCTTGCGCGTTAGAAGGTTCTTCAAAGTCTTGCTTAAGAACACTCTGTGCGTCGATCTCGGGTTCATTTTCCATGCTTGCCATATGCAGGAGTTAGACAAATTTGGAGCAGGACATCAACGAGCAATTTATCATTCGATTAAATCTTTTGGCAATTCCTTCTCTGGAAGACGCTCTATATGTGCCCCAATGGAGGAGAGCTTTTGTTCAAAAGATTCATAACCTCGGTCTAAATGATAAATTCGCTGAACCCAAGTTGTGCCCTTAGCCGCAAATCCCGCTAAGATGAGCGCCGCGGATGCGCGTAAGTCAGAAGCCATTACTGGCGCTCCTGAAAAATTGCAGGGCCCCTTGATAATTGCACTAGCACCTTCAATCGCGATGTCGGCTCCCATTCTTTGTAACTCGGGAATGTGCATGAATCGATTTGGGTAAATTCTTTCCGTAATAATGGAAATGCCTTCAGTCTTTGACATTAAGGCACACATTTGAGCTTGAAGGTCCGTCGGAAAACCCGGGTAGGGCAAAGTGATAATATCTACAGGCTTAAGGCTTCCTTTGTAAGGCAATACGGTGATGCTATCCTCCGCTATCTCTAAAGGTAATTCTGCTTCTTGGACTTTATCAAGAAATGCGCCTAAGAAGGTGTGCGGGATCCCTTTTATTTTAACATGCCCGCGGGTGATCGCAGCCGCGGCAATGAAGGTCCCGGCTTCTATCCGATCGGGGATCACGCTATGTTCGCATCCATGGAGTTGATCAACGCCGGTAATTATTAATTCGGGGCTTCCAATGTTTTCAATATGCGCCCCCATACGGGTTAGCATTTTGCAAAGATCAACAATTTCAGGCTCGCAGGCCGCACTCTCTATACGAGTTATGCCCGGAGCTAAAACGGCAGCCATTAAAAGGTTGGCGGTTCCGGTGACCGTACTGCCACTGCGACCCCCTAAGAAAATATGCGAGCCACGGATTTCTGAAGCATCAATATCAATATAGCCATTAGAAATTTCTACTTTGCAATTGAGTTTTCCTAAGCCTTTTAAGTGAAGGTCAATGGGTCTTGGCCCAATAACGCAGCCGCCAGGAATGGATACTTCTGCTCGCCTTAAGCGACCCACCAAGGGGCCTATTAGGCATACAGAAGCCCGCATCTTGCGAACAAGATCATAAGGGGCAACATGGGAGATGTCTGAACTGGTGATCGTCCAGGTCCCTGTTTCTGGGTTTTCAACTTGAGCGCCCAGGTACTTCAATATTTCAACCATAAAGCGAATGTCGCTTAGGTTCGGAACATTTCTTAAGGTAACCTTTTCTTTAGTTAAAAGACAGGCCGCTAGAATGGGCAGTGCCGCATTCTTGGAGCCACCTACTTGAATTTCTCCTTCGAGGGGGCCTTTACCTTCAACTCGAAAAACATCCATTGGCTTAAATTAAAAGGTGGGTTGTCTGTTTGATGAGCAATGCAATTAGCTACGTCTTTTGTTGTAACGTTTTTGATTTTTATAATTTGGGCGACGGCCTCGATTATTATATTTCTTCTTAGGTTTGATTCCAAAAAGTGATTTGATCGAATTAAGCAATGAGCCCAAAAGTCCCGTCTTTTTCTTCCCTTTATAATTGCGAGCAGGTCTTTCTTTTCTGCGTGCTTCTCTTGCTTGCTTCTTGCCGGCGATTTTCTCCTCTAATTCTTGAATGACTCTTAAGGTCTCTTGGCCGAGTGGAGCACTTTTTGTTGTAGGCCTCGGGCTTGACTTAGGAGCAGCTCTTTCTCTTGATTTTGGAGTCGGGCTCGGCTCGGATATTTTTGAATCATTGGATTCATTTGAAATTGCTTCGCTTTCAGTTGCCTCTTGTGGGCTTGGGGCTTCTTTTTTCTCGAGGATTTTTTCGGACTGAATCTCACTTGGGTCGACCTCTCCAATAGAGGTATTTTCGGTGGCTGAATAGTCATTTTTAAATCCTCTGCTGCTTCTGCGTGAGCGAGGTTTAGCATCTGTGCTAGGAACATAGTTAGCTTCCTTATTTTCTGAATTTTTTGTATCTTCGAATTCTGGCATTTTATTTACACGTTTAGTTAGTTACAATATACGTCTTTTCCGTCCGATGTGTATTGGCTTGGATCCTTTGTGGTATCCAAATCTAAGTTTTTTTAATATATAACTCGCCCATGGGTAAAGCAGGAAGTTTTCTGGTGCAAGTTTTTTAACTTATTTTCAGCTAATTTCTTAGAGAATTCAACTTGCCCCATAAAAATCATAAGTTATATCTATTGAGCATATGGATAAATTAGAAAAGATTTTTGATATGCAGGATGATTTGAACAAGCGCATAGGCGTTGTTACAAATGACCTCTCTGAAGAAGAAAAAACCAAGTGGGTTTTAAATTATACTCGTGCGATGCAACAAGAGATGGCTGAGTTAATTGATTCAGTTCCATGGAAATGGTGGGCTAAGTATCAAAAGTTTGATGAGCAAAATGCCAAAGTAGAAATAATTGATTTATTTCATTTCTTAATCTCGTTAGCGCAGGTTATGGGCATGACCCCGGAGGATGTTTATCAAGCTTACGTTAAGAAAAATAAGGTAAACCATGACCGTCAGGAGAGTGGTTACTCAGAGAAGGACGAGGCAGATTCCCGGCATATTTAATTTGAATTAAGATTTCAGTTCATGAATGACAGTCCTATCAGCATCCTTCTGTATTGTTTCATAGCCTTATATATTGGTAAGTTGTATAGGTCTGATATTCAGGCATACCTTAAAGCAGCCCCGAACCCCAAAGCATTACCGGGTGCAACCACATGTTCAGGGTTTCTAATGATAGCCTCTTTGATGGTTTCTGCTATTTTGCTGGGCAACGAAGTGCTTGGGGAATATGTTCTAGGAATTGTCGAAGAGCAAAACGAGATGGTTTGGTTCTTCCTTTTTGCAAGTATTTCTGCGGGAATCATCGAAGAGCTTGTATTCCGCGGTTACTTAGTGATCACCGATAAAGGTAAAACAATGTTGATTGCCAGCTGTGTTGGATTCTCGGCAATCTTTTCTCTAATTCATGGCTACTTATTTGATTTTACTGACGGCTTTAAATTAGTACTCAGCCCCAAAGCACTGTTCACTTCCTGGATTTTATTTGCAAATTCACTGTGGTTTTATGCCTTACGTTTTGGCCCATGGAATCCGTCGCGATCGATTCTTCCCTCAATGGTCGCACACATCGGGTTGAATCTAGGAGTCTTTGGAGTTAAGTTAGCCCAAGGCTATATTACTTTTTAAAGGCAACGGACACAAGTGGTCCAACTGGCTCCCTAAGCTTTGATTCCATCGCGCACTAAGAGTGCCTCTGAGCTCGGGCTTCGTCCCATAAAATCATAAAAAAGCTCGTATGGGTCAGCCGAGTTCCCTTTTGAGAGCACCTTTTCTCGGAACTCGATTCCTACTTTAGAATTCAAAAGACCCTCCTTCTTAAAACGCGTAAAAGCATC
Organism: uncultured Puniceicoccaceae bacterium; assembly: GCA_913045955.1. Classification (GTDB taxonomy): domain Bacteria; phylum Verrucomicrobiota; class Verrucomicrobiia; order Opitutales; family Coraliomargaritaceae. The sequence continues at coordinate 1,573 of CAJWRZ010000007.1, read as the reverse complement.
GGCATCCAAAACCTCGGCCCATTTATAAGAGTAGTAACCCGCGGCATACCCCGTAGGGCTTCCAAATATATGTCCGAAATTATAAGTGATCGGCATGGATTCAGTTTCAAGAGGCATTTGGTAGCCTTGAAGTCTATTTTTAAGATACGAGTCTAGATCGATTTCTGATTCATTAACCCAGTCGGTATGAAGATCTAAGTCGAGCTTCGCTAGGCTCAACTGCCGCATCGTCCCCAATGCCTTTAAGTGATTTTTTGAAGCTTGCATCTTATTAAAGAGCTCCTCCGGGATGGGTTCTCCGGTTTTGTAATGCCGGGCAAATAGGTCCAAGCTTGCGCGCTCCCAGCACCAATTCTCCATTATCTGAGACGGTAGCTCTACAAAATCCCAAGCGACATTAACCCCATTGAGCGAAGGCACTTCAACCGAGCCACACAAATGGTGCAGTAAGTGCCCGAATTCATGAAAGATCGTTTCAACTTCATGGTGGGTCAATAGAGCGGGGGTATCTTCAAGCGGCCGAGTTAAGTTGCCACAAATCAGCCCAAGGTGCGGGGTCATTGTGCCTGTATCGGGATCAGGCTGGCCGGTTCTTAAATAGTTCATCCAGGCGCCACTTCGCTTGGAGGCTCTTGGGAACCAGTCCGTATAAAATGAGCCCAGTAATGAACCACTAGCTTGGTCGTATAAATTATAGAGCTTTACTTCTGGATGCCAGACTTCAGGCAAATTGGAAAGGGCAGGGTCGGCAAGTGCATCGATACTCCCCTTGTCGCGGTCTGCTTGAGGTTCTTTGTATTGAGTTTTGATTGGCTCAACCCGAAGCCCAAATAAGGTCTCTGAAATTTTAAAAAGACCTTTGATTACTTGTTCGATCGGGAAGTAAGGCCTCAAGGTTTCCTCATCAAATTCAAACTCTTTTAACTGCTTCCGCTCGCACCAAAATGCGATCTCCCACGGCTCGAGGCCTTTTGTATTTTGGTCTTCGCCCTTGCTAGAATCTGACGGATCACGGGTGTTTTCAGTAGTATTCTTAAAGGCTTTCAGCTGGGCATATTCATTAAGGAAAGAGGATTCGATTTGCGATTGCATAGATTGAATGAATTCAATGGCAGCATTTGCACTTTTTACCATACGCCGATTTGTGGTGTACTCTGCGAAATTCTTTTTCCCCAAGAGTGTCGCATATTGCTGTCTTAGCTGTAGGATTTGAGCCACCAAGGCTTTATTTTCATGAGGTTCTGATCGGCCAATAGACTGATAGGCTTTCCAGACTTTTTTCCTAAGCTTAGCATCTTTTGCGTAGGTCATAACTGGAATAAAACTAGTCGCTTGGAGTGTTAATCGCCACGCATTCTCCAAGCCTTTGCTTTTTGCACTTTCCTGAGCGGCCTGCATTGCTGAATTTGGCAAGCCTTCAAGTTCAGAGGCATCTTTAATGATTAATTCCCATGCATTCGTCGCATCTAAGCAGTTTTCTGAATATTTTTGAGTATATTCAGCTAAGTCTTCCTGAACCTTTCTTAAGGTTTCTTTTTTATCACTAGGGAGGTTAGCGCCTTCTTCTTCAAAG
>CAJWRZ010000006.1 GCA_913045955.1 uncultured Puniceicoccaceae bacterium | reverse complement strand
AATGATGCACAAAGACAAGCGACTAAAGACGCGGGTAAAATTGCTGGATTAGATGTAAAAAGAATCATAAATGAGCCCACTGCAGCAGCGTTAGCCTACGGCCTAGATAACCGCAAAGACGAAGTGATTGCGGTTTATGACTTAGGGGGTGGAACTTTTGATATCTCTATTTTAGAAATTGGCGACGGAGTTTTTGAAGTTAAAGCGACTAATGGTGATACACAATTAGGCGGTGATAACTGGGATAGCACGTTGATTGACTTCTTGATTGAAGATTTTAAGAAAGAGCAAGGGGTTGATTTAGCTTCAGATAAAATGGCTTTACAGCGCTTAAAAGAAGAAGCAGAAAAGGCAAAAATTGCACTCTCATCTTCTCAAAGTACCGAGATTAATCTGCCGTTTATAACCGCAGATGCATCGGGCCCTAAACACCTAAATATTTCGCTAACTCGATCAAAGTTAGAGCAAATTTGTTCGGATCTTTATCAAAGAACGATTGAGCCCTTCAAAAATTGCTTAAAGGACTCAGGTCACGAAGCGTCTGAAATTAAAGAATTAGTTTTAGTTGGCGGGATGACTCGTGCACCTAAAGTAGTTGAAATCGCAAAAGATTTAGCCGGGAAAGATCCTTACCAAGGAGTGAATCCGGACGAAGTTGTTTCTTTTGGAGCAGCAATTCAAGGCGGAGTTTTGCAAGGAGACGTGAATGACATTCTTCTTTTAGATGTGACTCCATTGACCCTTGCTATTGAAACCGCAGGAAGTGTAGCAACCGCAATGATTGACCGTAACACGACAATCCCGACTAAGAAAAGTCAGGTATTCTCGACTTACCAAGATAACCAGACCGCAGTGGATATTAATGTGCTTCAAGGTGAGCGACCCATGGCAAAAGACAATAAACGTCTTGGGAATTTCAACCTAGATGGAATCCCTGCAGCGGCCCGAGGTGTTCCTCAAATTGAGGTAACTTTTGATATCGATGCGAACGGTATTTTAAATGTCAGCGCCAAGGATCAGGGAACCGGTAAAGAGCAGAAAATATCGATTACTGGATCTTCAGGTCTTGATGAGGCTGAAGTCGAAAGGCTCAAGGAAGAGGCTGAAGCACATGCTGCAGAAGACGCATCCCTTAAAGCCAAAGTTGAATCAAGGAATGAGTTGGATAGTTTGATCTACCAATCTGAGAAACAAATTAGCGACTTAGGTGATAAGATACCTGCTGATAAAAAGACAGAGCTTGAAGGCGTAATCGCCGAAGGAAAAACGGTCCTTGAAAACGCAGAAGCAGATGCTGAGCAAATGAATGCAGTTAAAGAGAAAATCTCTACGATTCTTCAAGCCTTTGCTCAGGAAATGTATGCCCAGCAAGGTGCTGAGGGCGGAGTAGATCCTGGCGCACAAGCAAGTGACGCAACGGGAGCCGACGTAGCAAAGGAAGCTGAAGCAGAAACTGTGGATGCAGACTTTGAAGTCGTGGACGATGAAGATAAGAAATAAATTTAAAACTATTAATACAAATAATAATCTATGAAAATTAAACCATTAGGTGAACGCGTTTTACTAAAACGCATAGAAGAAGATGAACAAATTCGTGGTGGAATTATTATCCCGGATTCAGCTAAAGAGAAATCTCAAGAAGCTGAAGTTGTGGCTCTTGGCACAGGCAAGAAAGACGACAGCGGTAAATCAATCCCATTCAATGTTAAAAAAGGAGATAAGGTATTGCTACCTCAGTATGGCGGTACAGAAGTTAAAATCGACGGCGTAGCATATATCTTAGTAGACGAAGATAATATTCTCGGAATCGTCGGATAATCTTAAATTTAAAATACAAAATTATATAAAATTATGGCCAAACAAATTCTATTTGATGAAGCAGCACGTAAGAAAATTTTAAAAGGTGTAGAGACACTTTCTAAAGCAGTGAAAGTAACACTAGGACCCAAGGGTCGTAATGTTTTAATCGACAAAAAATTTGGCGCTCCTTCCGTAACTAAGGATGGTGTGTCGGTTGCTAAAGAAATCGATCTACCCGATCCTTATGAAAATATGGGTGCCCAAATGGTGCGTGAAGTAGCTTCAAAAACTTCAGACACGGCAGGTGATGGTACTACAACAGCAACGGTTCTTGCTGAAGCAATTTACCGTGAAGGTATCAAAAATGTAGCCGCAGGTGCGAATCCAGTTTACCTCAAACGAGGAATTGACAAAGCAGTCTCTGCAGCAACTGCAGCTTTTGCTAAACAGAGCAAGAAGGTTAAAGACAGCGAAGAAATTCGTCAGGTCGCAACGGTCTCTGCAAATTGGGACGCCGAAATCGGACAGATTATTGCGGATGCTATGGACCGTGTTGGCAAGGATGGTACGATTACTGTTGAAGAAGCTAAAGGTATCGAAACTTCATTGGATGTGGTTGAAGGTATGCAGTTTGATAAAGGTTATTTAAGCCCTTATTTCTGTACTGATAACGAATCTATGGAAGTTCAGTTTCAAGATGCTTACATTCTTATTCATGAGAAAAAGGTCAGTAGCTTAAATGAGATCCTTCCACTGCTTCAAACAGTCGCGAAGACCAATAAACCATTGCTAATAATCGCTGAAGATATCGAAGGTGAAGCACTCGCTGCATTAGTTGTGAATAAACTTCGCGGTACTTTGAATGTGGCTGCGGTCAAAGCACCAGGATTCGGAGATCGTCGTAAAGCGATGCTTGAAGATATTGCCGTATTAACAGGTGGACGTTGCATCACTGAAGACTTAGGTATCAAACTTGAGAATGTTCAGCTCAGTGATCTTGGAAAAGCAAAACGTATTTCAATTGATAAAGAAAATACAACCGTTGTTGAAGGTTCTGGTAAAAGTTCTGACATACAAGGCCGCGTTAAGCAAATTCGCCGTCAGATCGAAGAAACTTCATCAGATTATGATCGTGAGAAACTTCAAGAGCGCTTAGCAAAAATTGCTGGCGGTGTTGCTGTGATCAACGTAGGTGCCCAAACCGAACCAGAGATGAAAGAGAAGAAAGACCGCGTCGATGATGCACTCCACGCTACGCGTGCGGCAGTCGAAGAAGGTATTCTTCCTGGTGGCGGTGTCGCCTTACTTCGAGCTTCTAAAGCAATTGAAAAAACTGCACTAGAACTTGAAGGTGATGAGTCTCTAGGTGCTTCCATTGTACGCCGTGCAATTGAAGCTCCGCTTAGACAGCTCTGCCAAAATGCGGGTGTCGAAGGATCATTAGTGGTCGCCGAAGTTCTTAAATCTAAGGGCGGTAATGGCTATAATGTAGCGACTGGTAATTACGAAGATCTGATTGCTGCAGGTGTTGTGGATCCAGCTAAAGTAACTAGAACTGCACTGCAAAATGCGGGTTCTGTGGCTGGTTTATTACTGACAACCGAAGCGATGATTACCGACGAGCCTGAAGCGCCATCCGGCGGTGCCCCAATGCCTGATATGGGCGGAATGGGTGGCATGGGCGGCATGGGCGGTATGATGTAAATCACTCCCTAGCTTCTAAGCTCAAAAGCTTAATTTCAAGCCCTCCTTCCTGTTATTGGAATGGAGGGTTTTTTTATGGGTAAAACCCTAGCTTTTCGTCTAAGCCTAAGGTGATTGAGATGTTTAGGAAAGTAATCTCACCCATGGTTTTGCATTTTAGAAAGCGCCGATCTTTATGCATTTCAGCGAGCTCGGTTTTTAGCTGATGCGTTTTTTCATTTGAGGATATTTTGTCTGAACACATACAATCACGGAGGTGCCCGATTCGGCTCATTGAAAAATGAAGACGGCGCTTGATTAAGGCTCTTTCTTCTCTTTGGTATTGCCGAGCTGTTTCGGGATTAATCAAACGTGTGCAGAGTTTAACCACCGGTAGATTATTCTTAAAGAATTGTGGTAAGTAGAGTGACCGACGGCCTTCATAGCACTGCTGGTCAAAATCAATAGCGCGTACTCGGTATTGGGTCTCCTCGAAGTCGGGGGTTACTTCAACCGCATAATTATAAGCACGCATATCGCCAAGAAGTCGTACGAAACAGCGTTCGTTGAATTTAATAAATTCTTTAGCCAGCCGTACTTCATGGATATCAGCCCTCGGTAAATATTCTTTAATCAGCTGATCTCCAGGAACTCCAATAATATGCTCCTCAATTAAGGTGTCTTCCCAAAGCAAAAAATTAATATCATTGGGCGAAAGTAATTCCTCTAATTCTAAACCATATACGCGTGAGGCATCCGCTTTCTTTATATAAAAATAATCATGGTTATCATTGAATTGATTAACGATACGAACTCTTAAGGGTTTGGTATTTCCAAAGGTACAGAGATCAACTCGGTCGATGTATAAATTCTTCAGGATAGTTTCATCGCCCTCAGATCTAAGTTTTACATAGATTAGCTTCAATGATTCATAGAGTTCTTTCCCGCGATATTGATCAAATAGGAGCGTTTGCCATAGGGTATCTTCCCCGTGCTCGTTAATTAAGGGGAAGGCGTCCTCATACTGAAGTAAATCTTCGTAAATCAGCGGAAGTTCTAGGAATCGGCCATGGGCTTGCAGATACTCTCTGAAGGCTTGGTTGATTGGGAAAAATGCTTTCCGCTTTTGTGGTCTATTATCGGACATAATCGAAATAAAAATTAAAATTAGTTCAAAATAGGGTTGAATGGAAGCGTGATTTTGAAGATTCTTTAGATGGCTGGGTCCTATGCAATGCAGGATCTACAAACCCCGTCAGGCCCGGAAGGGAGCAGCGGTAGTAAGCTCTTCATGTGCCGTAGGGTGCCTAGCCACTTTTAAAGTATATAATTTTATTAAACAAATATGACAGAACAAGGATATCAAGTTATTGCCCGCCGTTGGAGGCCGAAGCAGTTTGATGAGCTTGTGGGGCAGGATCATATTGTTCAGACTTTAAGAAATGCGATTGAAGCGAATCGCATTGCCCATGCTTATCTGTTTGTTGGGCCAAGAGGCACCGGTAAGACAAGTACGGCACGCTTATTTGCCAAAGCGCTAAATGCCGAAGGCGGTCCCTCGGTAGAGCCAGATAATGACAGCGACATTAGCCAAAGTATTATGAATGGTTCTTGTATGGACGTTATCGAGATTGATGGAGCCTCCAATAATAGTGTGGATCAGATTCGTAGCTTAAGGGAAGAATGCCAGTACGCGCCGTCTCAATGTACGTTTAAAATATATATAATTGATGAAGTGCATATGCTGACGACTGCGGCTTTTAATGCATTGCTTAAGACCCTCGAAGAACCACCCGCTCACGTTAAATTCTTTTTTGCAACAACTGAGTCACATAAGGTATTACCCACAATTGTATCTCGTTGCCAACGCTTTGAGTTTCGACCTATTTCCAATGTGGTAATTGCAGAAAAATTAACGCTGATTGCCAAAGCCGAAGGAATCGAAGTTGAGGAAAATGCGGTTAATGCAATTGCTCGATTAGCCAACGGCGGAATGCGTGACGCGCAATCTATCTTAGATCAGATGATTTCATTTTGTGGGAAATCCATAAAGGAATCGGATGTATTGGATGTTTACGGACTTATTGGAATTGGAGAGATTCAAGCATTGGCCGAAGCGATGGCGGGCCTTGAATTCCCGAAAATTATTGATCGTATCGGTCGATATGTGGCAGAAGGGCGTGATCTGATACGCGTTCATCACGACTTAATGGATTATATTCGTAAGGTGCTTTTAGATGCAATCAGCCACAAAGGGACGAGTAGCCTACTGGGCACCCCTATGACAACCGCTTCACTTATGCGGATGAGTAATGTCTTACAAAAAGGGGAGTTTAGTGTCCGTAAGGGGCTCTCGGAGCGTTCTAATTTTGAAATCGTATTGTTAAAAGCAGCTGAGGAATCTAGATCACTGGAAATCGATAGTTTGATTGAAAAGGTGGTTGCCTCCGAAAAAAACGACGAAAAAAAAAAGCATGGGTAGCCCCGGCTTATCCGAAAGCGGATCTTAATGCGGCGACTGAAGTACCAACTATCGTAGATTCAGAGGATAACGAAGCGATAACCCTCCCTCAAGAATCTTCGGAGGATGAAGCGGCTTCTGACCTAGTTTCAACGATCGTGATAGGGGATGAAACGTCCGGGGACTCTACGGATAATGAAGCTTCCAAAATAGCCGATTCAATTGAGTTATCAGAATTTCCAGAGTCTTCGGCTTCTGATACGACTGAAACACCTGAAGCATCTGAAACACCTGAAGCATCTGGAACACCTGAATTAGCCATAGCTAGCCTCAGTACCTTGAGCTTAGAACAGGCGACTGAACAAATCAGTCCTGAAATTCTTAAGACCCTATTTGAGCAATTTAACGGGTCACTAGAAAATATCCGCCCTGTTAATCGTGATGATCATTTGTTTTAATCGTTGAGTAAGTTTAATCAGCGCACCTTTATAAAGTGTTTTAAAGCATGAAAGTATTTGTATTTTTGTCATCTGTAAGTTTCTTCTTATTTGTCATGAGTATTAATGCTTCTAATAAATCGCACGATGATTCGGGTCTTGAGGATATTCAATCTTGTGTATCTGCGTGCAGCTTGCCTTCGGATTTGGATTTTTCAGACCGTAAATTCCCCATTGAGAAATCGGAAGATCAGTGGCGGTTAGCACTTTCAGAATTGTCCTATAAAGTGGCTCGAAAGCATGGCACAGAACCGCCTTTTCAAAATCCCTACCACGATCAAAAGGCGATGGGTGTTTATTTATGCGTGGGTTGTGAAGCGCCTTTGTTCTCAAGTGAGGATAAGTTTGATTCAGGAACGGGCTGGCCTAGCTTCTCCCAGTCTATTGATCGGCGAATATTGGCCGAGCAAGTAGATACAAGCTATGGGATGCGCCGAGTTGAAGTCCATTGTGCCCTTTGTGGGAGTCATCAAGGCCATGTTTTTCCCGATGGGCCGGCGCCTACTAATTTACGTTATTGTATTAATTCTGCTTCCTTGAAGTTTGAACCCAGTGATTCTGAGGAAGCATTGAACCAAAAAATACTCACTTGGTATTCAAGTGAGCATTTTGAAAAAAAGAGCAATAAATAGTTCGTTTATTCTGTTTCGATTTCTTCTTCCTCTGAAGCAATTACTTTTGAGATTCCGATTAAGGTATCTTTGTTTCCGAGGTTGACGAGCTTGACTCCTGACGTAGCACGTCCAGAGATTCGAACATCCTTTATAGGACTACGAACCGCTTGACCGTTTTTGGTGAACATCATGATTTCATCTTCGTCAGTTACAGATAAAGCTCCTGCAATCTTCTCAGTTTTCATGGCAATAATGCCAGATCCGCCTCTTGATTGCTGGCGATAATCATCAAAGGAAGTTCGTTTCCCTAGTCCATTGGAGCCAGCAGTGAGCAGTGTAGCGTCCTTACTGACAATCTCAACGGCAACTACCTTGTCTTTAGCTGATTTTAATTTGATACCGCGCACACCTCGAGTGGCTCTTCCTTGATCTCTAAGTGCGGTCTCTAGGAATCGAATTGATTGAGCTTGTTCAGTGACTAATAAAATGTCGTCCTGTCCAGTCGTAAGACGCGCCCCAATTAAAGCATCATCTTCATCAATATTAATTCCGATAATACCACCTTTACGGAAGTTTTTGAAGTCGGATAATTTTGTTTTCTTAACAACCCCATTTTTCGTTGCTAACACAATGGATTGATCTGTTTCTTCGAAGCCTTTAACGCAGATCATCGCGGCAATCTTTTCCTTATCTTGAACCTCTAAGATATTTGCAATAGAGCGACCTTTTGCGGTTCTTGAGCCTTCAGGGAATTCATAGACTTTTTCAACATAGACTCTTCCGCTATTCATGAAGCACATAATGTAGTCATGCGTAGAAGCGGTGAAGAGGTGCTCAACAAAGTCGTCTTCGTATTGTCCAGATCCTATAACCCCCTTGCCACCTCTTTTCTGAGAGCGGTAAGCATCAAGGGTTGTTCTTTTTATGAAGCCTTGATGACTTACGGTGATCATGCAGCCTTCATTAGGAATCAAGTCTTCAAGCGAAAGATCTCCATCGATATTTAGAATTTCAGAACGGCGCGGGTTGCCATATTTTTCCTTCATCACTTCGAGTTCTTCTTTAATGACGGATAGAAGTTTCTGTTCGCTGCCCAAGATCTCTTTGTAACCTTCAATTTCAGTCATTAATTTGAGGTATTCATCCTCAATTTTATCTCTCTCTAAACCTGTTAATTGATAGAGCCTGAGTTCGAGGATAGCATTAATTTGAAGCTCTGAAACTGGGTATTTCTCGATTAATCTCAGCTTGGCTTCTTCTCTATTTTTAGAAGCTCTTATGATTTTGACAAAGTCATCTAAGTTATCGAGTGCAATCCGATAGCCTTCCAATATGTGGGCTCTAGCTTCCGCTTTTCGTAATCTAAATTCGGTTCTTCGGTAAACAACTTCGCGTCGGTGGTCGATATAGCAGTTAAGCATCTCTTTGATGTTCATTTGCTTAGGCCTACGATTATCAAGAGCAAGCAGGATTACTCCGAAGGAACTCTCAAGTGAAGTTGATTTGTAGAGTTGGTTAATGATCACCCTCGGGATCGCACCTCTTTTGAGCTCTATCACAATACGTGTCACTTCAGTCGACTCATCACGTAAATCAGAGATGCCTTCGATGGCTTTTGTCTGAATTAACTCAGCGATACGCACGACAAGCGTGGCACGATTCACATTGAATGGGATGGAAGAAATGATGATCTGCTCCTTACCCTTGGTCTCAACAACATCAGCAATACCCCGAGTTCTCACAATACCACGGCCGGTTTTCAGGTAGCTTTCTATACCGCTTTTACCATGAATGAAGCCACCACTTGGGAAATCAGGTCCTGGAATGATTTTAATTAAAGCATCGAGGTCGATTTGAGGGTTTTCTATAATCGCGCAGCTGGCATCAATCAGTTCGTTCAGATTATGCGGGGGAATGTTTGTGGTCATACCAACCGCAATCCCCGTAGATCCGTTCATTAGAAGGTTGGGTAGTGCGGCGGGAAGGACGGAAGGTTCCGTGGTACTTTCCTTGTAATTAGGAACGAAGTCGACGGTTGCCTCATCGATATCTTTCAGCAAGTCCTCGGCGACATTTTCCAACTTACACTCTGTATAACGATAGGCAGCAGCAGAATCTCCGTCAATTGAACCAAAGTTACCTTGAGGTACAATCAAAGGATAGCGCATCACCCATTTTTGGGCTAAACGAACCAGCGTATCATAAACAGAGCCATCACCGTGCGGGTGGTAATTTTTAAGAACTTCACCGACAACACCGGCGCATTTATCAAAAGGTCGGTTATGCAGTAAGCCCTCCCTTAGCATTGCGTAGAGAATCCTTCTTTGTACGGGCTTTAGGCCATCCCGTGCATCTGGAAGTGCGCGGCTAACAATGACCGACATGGAATAGTCAATGTAAGCAGATTGCATGATTTCCGAAATGGAAGTTTCGGATTCACTTAAACTTTCTGGGGCTGGAACTGGGTCTAGTGGTTGGTCAGACATATTAATAGGATATAAATTTTATTTCTTGGAGTTTTTAATTACACATCTAGGTGCGCTACATTCAGTGCATTATCTTCGATGAAGGCTCTTCTAGAGGGCACATCTTCTCCCATGAGCATAGTAAAGGTGGCATCGGCTAGTGCAGCATCTGCAATTTTTACTTTTAGGAGCCTTCGAGTTGATGGATCCATAGTGGTTTCAAAAAGTTGCTTAGGATTCATTTCCCCAAGGCCCTTATAGCGCTGAATCGTTAAACCGCGCTTACCAATTTTTCTAATATTATCGATGAGCTCAATGATGGAGTTTAATTCAACAAGATTTTCTTTTTTCGGATCACCTTTATTTTCAATCAGATGATAGCGCACTGCTTCAGTGGGGGAGAATTGTTTTACATCCATTCCTAAATCGGCCAATTCATTGAGTAACTTACTCATCTCAGTGGATTCAAATATTTCATGAAGAGAAGTCCTTTGCTGAAGTTTAAGTCCGTCTTCATTCGTGATTTCTTTAGTGATTGTTCCAGAAGCATCTTCATTAGCTAGATCATGGGCGCTATGGAAAGCAATGCGCGCATCATCATCTTTTAAATATTCAAAGACTTCTGAATTCCCCGTGCGAATACGCACTAAATAACGAGGTAGGGTGTGGTCCTTGGCGTCGTGCTGATCAAGATAGCTGGATAAGTCAGATCCATAGCGGCTGATTCCTTTTCCAATAGTATCGAGCCGAGAGAGTATTTCTACCACTTTGTCGATCGCATCACTGGATAAAGTCTTATCATCCCTTAGGCGAGTAAGTGTTACATCTTCAGTACCAAGTTCTAAAAGGATTCGGTTTAACTGGACATCATTATCAACGTACTGCTCTCTGCGCTTACGTTTAATTTTATAAAGCGGTGGTTGAGCAATATAGACATAACCGGCTTCTATAAGGCCTTTAAGCTGCCTAAAGAGGAAGGTCAGTAGCAACGTTGTAATGTGAGCGCCATCAATGTCCGCATCGCACATCAAAATGATTTTATGGTAGCGGGCTTTTTCAATATTAAATGCTCCATCGCCTTCTTCGCCGATACCGGTACCCACTGCGGTGATCAAACTTCTAATTTCGTTATTGCCGAGTACTTTATCAAGCCGTGCTTTTTCAACGTTTAAGAGTTTACCTCGTATTGGCAAAATAGCTTGGGTAGCACGATCACGCCCTTGTTTAGCTGATCCGCCCGCAGAATCACCCTCTACGATATAGATTTCCGAGACTTTAGGATCTCTTGATGAGCAATCCGCTAATTTCCCAGGTAATCCACCGCCGGATAAAGCGCCTTTACGTACAGTCTCCCGGGCTTTTCGTGCAGCTTCACGAGCGCGCGCGGCATTTAAGCATTTTTCAATTAAGCGTTTAGCTTCTTGTGGCTGCGTTTCGAAATAAAACTTTAGTTCCTCGCCGGTAATCTTTTGTACAATCCCATCGACTTCTCCATTTGAAAGTTTGGTTTTTGTCTGCCCTTCAAATCTTGGCTCAGGAACTTTAACTGAAATAACTGCGGTCAATCCTTCTCGGGTATCATCGCCGGATAGATTAGGGTCTTTATCTTTAATTAAATTGTTTTGTTTAGCATAGCTGTTAACCGCTCTAGTCAAAGCCGTTCTAAAGCCTGATAGGTGAGTCCCGCCTTCAATATTATGAATTGAATTTGCGTATGCGTAGATTTGGTCGCTGTAGCTATCATTGTATTGTAAGGCAATATCGACCACTATATCAGTTTCGATGTCCGGATTCGGGCAAGGAGCAGAACCGCTGATCGAGATAGGTTTCTCGTGAAGAATATTTTTATTCTCATTGAGGAATACCACATATTCTGAGATTCCGTCTTTAAAGATAAAATTCTCCGTTTTATTGATGCGTTCATCAATAAATGAGATCTCAATACCGGGATTTAAGAAGGCTAATTCTCTCAAGCGCTTAGCGAGCAATTCAAATTTGAAGTCCCGGGTCGTAAGAAAGATTTGCGGGTCCGGAGAAAAAGCAATTCGAGTACCAGTTCGGTTAGATTCGCCGATGACTTTCATTTTGGAGGTCGTGATGCCTCTGGAAAATTCCATTTTATGGACTTTATTATCTCTTCTAACTTCGACTTCGAACCATTCAGAGACTGCATTCACACATTTTGCACCGACTCCGTGAAGGCCACCAGAGACTTGGTAGGCGCCTTTACCGAATTTCCCACCGGCATGGAGGTTTGTCATCACGAGCTCCAAGGCTGGGATTTGATATTTGGGGTGAATATCGACAGGAATACCGCGTCCGTCATCCTCAATTGAGCAGGAACCGTCATTGTGGATACTTACTTTGATTTTCGAACAATAGCCCGCAAGCGCCTCATCAATAGAATTATCAACGATTTCAAATACACAATGGTGCAGTCCCCGTTCGTTGGTATCCCCAATATACATATCGGGTCTTTTTCTAACGCCTTCAAGACCTTCTAATTTTTCAATTTTAGAGGAATCGTAGGTTTCTTTTTTGTTGATTTCAGAAGGATTATCTGAGGTATTTTTCTTGGAATTATTTTCGTCTGACATTAGCGAAAATAAAACCTTTTTTTTGGGCATCTGGCTACAAAAATTTTACGATTTAGGTGATTATTTTCACTTTTTTTTTAGTCTAAAATAATACGCTAATTTTCTTAATAAAAAGGATTTAGATAAAACTAAAATTCCCGTTTACAAGACCCTTACATGCTTTAGTGTACTTAGAGTGAAAATATCGCGAAAATTAGAATATGCTTGTCGAGTAATGGCCCAATTAGGCCGTTATTATGAGCGCGGAAATATGGTTCACATTGAAACACTTTCCACAGCTGAAGTGATCCCTTCAAATTACTTAGTTCAAATTTTGAATGAATTAAGGCTGAGCGGCATTATTATAAGCAAGCGCGGTAAGCAAGGGGGGTACGCCTTAGCAAAAAGTCCCGAAGAAATTACCTTATCCGCAATTGTTGAAGCCGTGGATTCAGAATTTCTAAAAGCATCCTATGAGAATGTCGGGCAATCCGGCGCCAAGGTATCTGAAGTTTGGGATACGCTCCGAAGAAAAATGCTCGAGGATTTATCGAGCCAGACCTTAGACACTCTGATGAGCGATGATTTAGGGTCCATGTACTATATCTAGTGAAATAGTAGTTATTTCAGGGACTTAAAATTCCCAGATTCTTGGGATTAATATGATGGATATTACGCAGCATATTATGTTCAAAGGCAGCCCGATCTTCGTGAAATCAGTGAAGCGATAACCGCCTGCACCATAAACATAGGTATTAGTTTGGTAGCCAATGGGCGTAGAAAAACTAGCAGAGGCGGCAATACAAGTTGCCACAACAAAAGGTCTCGGATCGATGCCTAGATTAATCGCCAGGCTAATAGCGATAGGAATCATCAGGGCAACTGCCGCGTTGTTCGATAAGAATTCTGTGAATGCCGAAGTGATTATATAAATCGCAGCCAAAAGAATGAAGGGTTGGAGAGAGGCCGGTCCAATATTACTGAGCGAATTGGCAATACCCTCAGCTATCAAATGGCTTGCTCCTGTGCTGGTCATAGCTTGCCCCAATGCGAGCATACCAAGAATTATGACAAGGATAGACCACTCTACAGATTTATAGGCTTCGCTAGGGTTCAGGCATCGAGTCGCTAACAAAATACTGACTCCGAAGATCACAGAGGCGACAATCGGGATAATTTCCAAGGAGGCTAAGAGTACAATCCCAATAACCGTGGTGAGGGTAATCACTTGCTTGGTAATATCCGGCTTAGTCTTTTTACGGAGCCTATCTAAGATGATGATTTGATCGCTATTGCTGAGGTTGTCGATGGCGGTCATTGAGCCCATAAGAAGCAAAGTATCGCCTTCTTCTAAGCGAATATCATTGAGTTCATCCCGGAGGTTCACCCCTTTTCGGTGAATGGCGATCAGAACCATTCTAAATTGTTGTCTGAAGTTAATCTCCTCGAGTGTTTTTCCAACAATTTGTGCGTGGGGCGTCACAATACCTTCAATCACTAATCCTTCAGTTGTGACAATTATTTCAAGATCAGAACTAAGATCTTCAGGTAATTGGTAGGGTTCTTCCGAGTCAGATGAAGCTATTGAGCTTGGCCGGCAGGCTAGGAGCAAGCGGTCACCCGCTTCTAAGACTTGTTCCTTGAGATGTCCTTTGATGACGACACCGTTTCGAATGATTTCAATGAGCCTGATATAGCGATGATTGATCAGACCGCAGTTGATTGCCGATTGCCCACAAAATTTGGATTGAGGGCGAACAAATACTTCGGTGATGAATTCCTTACGTTCCTCTTCACTTAAAATAGCGGTCAAAGTTTCCCGGTGCGGTAGTAATCTATCGCCGAATAAAACTAAGAAGATACAGCCGGCAAAAATGAGGGGGACTCCGATCGCGGATAATTCAAACATGCCAATGGGCGCGTAGCCGGACTCTTTTAGGATGCCGCTGGCTAATAGATTGGTGCTCGTTCCGATCAGGGTACAGGTACCCCCTAGTATCGATGCGTAGGATAGGGGGATCAATAATTTAGAGGAAGCCACATTCATGCTTTTGGCTAATGAAAGCACTACGGGCATTAGAACGATAACGATGGGGGTGTTGTTGACAAAGGCTGAGGCAGCCGCAACACCCAAGATCATTACAAAAAGGAATTTCCGGTAGGATAGCTGTGTTAATTTTCCTAGGTATCCGGTGATATAATCAATGAGGCCGGTTTTATCTAAAGCTGCGCTGACAATAAACATGCCTGCAATCGTTAGGGGCGCTGGATGGCTGAAGACACTTAAGGTTTGTTCTAAACTAGGTAAGTTATTATCCCCAGTAATCATGCTTACAAAAAGCAGGGTCCCTAGAACCGATAAAGAGGTTAAATCAGGGCTGATCTTTTCACTTACAAAATTGTAGACAGAATAGCCTAATAAAACGAATACAAATAAAATTTCCCAAGTCATCAAAGTGTCCCCGAAGTTAATTCATTTTCTTCATGTTTTGACCAATAATAAAAGCATAGCCCTAGTAGGGTTAATGAAAAGATCATATTAACTACTTTCATTATAATACCGCCTAGAATTTGATCATTTAAAGGGTCTAGGTCAATGATTCTTGGAGCCCATTCGTAGGTAGGATAGATCGGCTCGCCGGCAAAAGTTAGGAAAGCGAACACGGGCAATTGACCAATCATTAGAAGAAAAAGTGTGACCATTCTAAGTGGATAGCTCCGTTTAGGAACGAGAACCGAATGAGTGATAAAGGGCCAAAGCATAATGCTTCCCAACGAAAACATGGTTAAGTGCTCGAGGATATGCACGCGTTTATCAATCAAGGCCGCTTCATATAAAGTTGGGATATGCCAGAGTGTGAAGGCAAATGTGAAGAGAATCCCTCCGCAGGCTGGATGTGTCAAAAAGTTCATTAACTTTTTCAGCTTGAGTGTGCTTATAAAGCCATCAATCAGCCAAGAAGGCATGCCTAGTATCAGTAAAGTGGGTGCAATATAGATGAGCAACATATGCTGAGTCATATGTGCGCTGAAAAGGAAAATTTCAGCTATTTGATCTAGGGGTGAGCCAACCGCTAAATAAATAATTAAGAGACCGAGGTAGAACATCACCGCGGAACCTAAAGGGTAAGCGGTATTTTCTGAAATCCTTGAACGTAGGGGACCCACCCAAATAGCGTAGAGCCAACCTATTAACAAAATAGAGATCAATAAAAACGGTTCTGTGTGCCAGTGAAATTGCATTATTATACCTAATACGCATTTTAGAGCATAAGGCAAAAATTAATATTGGTTAAATTAACCAACACCCTTTGGGGTTTATCGACCTGGGATTTCCTGAGGTGCTACATTTTCGCCCGCCATCAAAAACATTAAGGCTGTATAGGTGCCAACGGCAATAGAAAGGCCGGTTCCAAAAGCAAAGGTCATCAGTATTTTGTCGTATATTAAATGCATGAACCACGCAATAACGCCCACAAACTTAAAGAGTGATAGGCTGATTAATATCGAGAAAATAAGCACACTAGGAAAAGGCAGATAAACCAAGACAAGTTCAACGCCCGTTACGGCCGCCAGAATCAATGCTAGATTCACAAAAGCATAGTATTTCTCGTTTTCAGCTTTAAGGTGCGCTTTATCAATGGTGTGTGCTGTGTCGGACATATTTTTATTTAAGCAATGAATTCAATTAAGTAGACTACTGTGAAAATAACAATCCATACAATATCGACAAAGTGCCAGTAAAGACCAGCAACCTCAACATCGATCGCGTTTTTGTGAGCTTCCATTTTGCCACTTTGAGAATAAAACAACATGGAGATTAGCCAAAAAATACCAATGGCCACGTGGACTCCATGCGTTCCGGTCATAAGATAAAAAGTCGATCCAAAGGTCCCCGTACTTACGAGCAGCCCTTCATGCGCGAAATGCGTGAACTCATAAACCTGGCAGCCAAGAAAGATAAGTCCAAAAAAGATCACGCCGACAACATTTCTGCGGAAGCTTTTCATTTGTCCCTTATGCATCGCCGAAACAGAGAGTGCCATCAGGAAAGAACTCATTAAGAGTATAAAGGTCGAGAAAGAGGTGAGCTCTAAGCTGAATAACTGCGTCGGTTCAAACTCATTAGGGTAGAGCTTTCTGTAAATCAAGTGAGTTGAAATCAGGGTCCCGAAGAACATACAATCGGACCCTAAAAAGAGCCACATTATCAGTTTCTTATTATTCACCATCAAGTTGTGATGGCCATCATCGTGGGAGGCTTCTTGACTCATATTAAAATCGTAACAATTGGATTAGGCTTCTTCTACGGCTTCCTTCGGGTGCAAGTGGTACCCACCGGGTCCTTCAATCGCCCATAATGAGATCCCGAATGTGATTGTGACAAGCCCGAAAATAGCCGCGTAGCCAGCATAGGGAACCCCCGCTTGCATCAATGATAAGCCCAAGCCTAAAGGGATAAAGCCTAAAGAGGCGATGAGTGGCATCCAAGATTGGCTAGGCATATGGATTCCGTGGGCTTCATCCATCGCACCTAATTTGCGTGATTCTGGGCCATATTTGTCAGCCCACAAAGCATCGCGAGCATTAACGATTGGCGTTTTTGCGAAATTATAGACCTTAGGTGGCGAACTAGTGGCCCACTCTAAAGTACGAGCGTCCCAAGGGTCATTGCCCGCAGGTTTTTTAGAACGGAAGCAAAGAATTATATCAACCACAAGCAGGGCTACGCCCAAACCAAGAATATAAGATCCGATCGTACACACCATATTGTAGGTTTCCCAACCAAATCCAGATAGATAAGTATGGTACCTTCTAGGCATACCTAAAAGACCGAGGAAGTGCATCGGGAAGAAAGTGATGTTTAAGCCAACCACGGTCATCACCGCCACCCATAAATTTAAATTACCTTGCCACATCTTGCCAATCATCTTGGGAAGCCAATAATAAATTCCTGAAATAATCGCCAAAAGAATCCCGCCAATAGCGACATAGTGGAAGTGGGCTATCACGAAGTAGCTATCTTGTTGCTGAGCATCGGCCGGAGCTGATGAGTGCATGATGCCTGAGAATCCTCCCATCATAAACATCCAAACAAAACCAAGTGCGAAGATCATAGGCGCTTGGAAGCGAACACGGCCGCCCCATAAGGTGCCCACCCAGTTAAAGATTTTGACCCCCGTCGGAACTGCAATCGCCATGGTGAGCAGTGAAAAGGCTGCGGTAGCAATCTTCCCAAGACCGGTTGTGAACATATGGTGTGACCAAACTGCGAAGCCCAAAAATCCAATGACCGCGCCGGAGAATACAACGATTGAGTAACCAAAGAGTGGTTTCTTAGAGAAGGTGGGTAAAACTTCGGATACGATACCCATGGCGGGTAATACTAAAATATAAACTTCGGGATGGCCAAAGATCCAAAACAAATGCTGCCATAGAATCGGCTGACCACCGCCCGCTACTGAGAAGAAGTTGGTGCCAAAGACGCGGTCAAACATTAGCTGAGCTAGTGCGATCGTAATGGCTGGGAAGGCGAAGATAATCAGCAAGGACACGATCAAGGTCATCCAAGTGAAGACAGGAAGTCGCATCATCTTAAGGCCTGGTGCGCGCATATTGATGATTGTTACAATGAAATTAAAGGATGCAGATATTGAAGCGACGCCTAATATTTGTAAGCCCATAATCCAGAAGTCAGTACCGGCTCCGGTAAATTCTTTACTGGTCAGTGGTGCGTAACCGAACCAACCCATAGCCGGTACAAAATCATTCATGCCTGCAGTGGGACCGCTGGCAGAGAAAAGACCAAAAGCTTCAAGTGCTTGTAGTAACCAACCGAAGTTGATGACCAAGGCTCCCGCTACAAATGACCAGAGACTGAAGGCGTTGATCCTGGGAAAGGCTACATCTCGAGCCCCGATTTGTAAGGGCACTAGGAAATTGAAAAATGCAGCGTTTAGAGGCATAATAGCCAGGAAAATCATGGTTGTTCCGTGCATTGTAAACAATTGATTATACATCTGAGCGGAAACCAAGTTGTTTTCGGGAACGGCTAGCTGAGTTCGGATAACCAAGGCTTCAACACCGCCCACTAAAAGGAAAAAAAGCGCTAGGGTGCCGTACATTAAGCCAATTTTTTTATGGTCAACGGTGGTTAACCAATCGATAAAGACGTTCTTAGAGTGGTCCGGTCTTGTTAATCCAATATCACTTTTTTCAGGTTTTAATTGGTTTAGATCACTCTGCTGGAGGGTACTCGGTATATCTGTTATTTTTGTGCTCATAGAAATTTTATTTAAGGCTTTGTAAATAGTGACTCAATTGACGGATTTCTTCTTCATTGAGTAAAGGATCCAGTTCTCCAATGCCCGCACCTTTAGCTTTCCACATTAAGTTACCTGGTTTTACCTCGTCAGTTTTAGCGATCCATTTAACAAAATTTTCGTATTGTTTTTCGGTATCAACTGTTTTTTCAGGTGTTTGGTGGTTAAGCCAGCCAGCCGCAATTGAGTGTCGGTCGGCAAGGTTCGTTAAATTGGGTCCGGCTACGCCGACTGCACGTGGATTGCCTTGCACTACGTGGCAAGTGGCACATTTTGCACGGCCCATAAATAGCTTAAGACCTTCATTGATATCTCCAGTCAGTGTTTCTGGTGAATTGTCGTAGGCTTCGTACCATGTTTCCCAATCCATCTCACCGGGCGCTTGATGCCCTGCGAGCTGCTTATCAATCCATTGATAAAATTCACTATCTTTAACTACGTGTGCCCGGAATCCCATTCTTGCGTGGGAAGCACCGCAGTACTCGGCGCACATACCGTAATAGTAGTCGTGGATTTCTTCTTCTAAATAAGTTTTGTAAGCCTGTTCTTTCTCTAGATCAGTCCCCGTAAAGGCAGATTTATTCTCCCAAGCTTCAATAGAATCTCCGGCTTGAATCCACATGGAATTAGAGCGGCCCGGAATTAAATCAACTTTACCCGCAATCCTCGGTAACCAAAATGAATGAATAACATCAACTGAGCGTAGTTCGATATGGATGGGGCGGCCGGCCGGGATAACCATTTCGTTAGCCGTACTGATACCTAATTGTGGGTATTCGAATTCCCACCACCAACGGTAGCCGATCGCTCGAATTATAAAGGGTTCACTGGCTGATTCTTCGCTAATAGAAACAGAGCTGGCTTCATTGTCGTACCAGCTGCCCATTAAGCTAGCTTCATTGTCTGGCACATCATGCGTGTACCAAATACCTTTCATCGTAGGAACGGCAATGATAACGAGCAGTAGTACGGAAGCTCCAATTAATCCTATTTCTATAAGAGGATTTCCATGGCCTTGGGCGGGGAGTGCGTCGGTTGAATCTTTGGTTTCTCTGAAGCGGATAACCACATATGCGTAGAAGCCTCCGACTGATAAAAATATGAATCCTGTCACCCAAACTGTGAGCATGAACAAATCCAGCTGTGTTTCTGCCACCGGACCTTTCACTGTGAAAGTTGACATCCGGGTATTTAGGTTACACCCGCTCAGAAATAAGAGTGTCAGCGCAGCTGATACTAAGCAGGATAAATTCCTAAATCTTTTTAATAAATAAGTCACAATTTTGGTCTGTTATTTCAACGATTCCTTAATAGCCAATAAAATAGCCTTTTAAGTGGATACAAGTTAATCTTGTAAAAAATAAATAAAAGTTTGGCCGAATCTTAGTTTAAAACCATTGGTAGATGAAGAAATAGACTAATACGCCGGTTACTGAGACATAATACCAGATTGGGAATGTCCAGCGTGCCCAAGCTTTGTGACGCTTTTTTTCACCTTTTATGGCTAAAAATAGAGTTCTCAAGATCAGGGGCAGTATAATGATCGCAAGAATTATATGCGATATAAGCATCGTATAGTAAAAAGACTTCCAAAATCCTTCGCCACCGAAGGGTGTGTGTACGCCTTGAACTAGGTATTTATGTAATAAATAAAAGAAAAGGAAAATTGCTGATACCGTGAAGGCGGAAACCATACAAATGCGGTGTGATTTCTCTTTACCGGACCTTATGAAGTAATAGCCTAAACTCAGTAAGAGGGTGGCGGTGCCATTCAAAACTGCATTAATGGTGGGAAGTGCTTCGGTGAAGGTCATTTTAAATTTTTTAAATAGCTAAAAACGCGTTATCAATTAAGAGCACAATCAGGAGCAGCGGAAGGTAAATAATTGAAGCGAAGAAAAGTCTTTGGGCATTCTGGTTCTTGTTTTCAGAGGACAAGAATTGGTAAGCTTTCATTAAGAAGAGCAGGTTCAGCAAGGCGGCAACGCATAGATAAAAAGCAGAAGCAAAGCCAAGAAAAGTGGGCAATAGGGTCACAATCACTAATAATACAGTGTGGGCAAAGCTGTGCTGTGCGACTACCTTCCCATCAAGGTCATCTTTAGAAAGCATTTTGAAGCCGGCTTTAGCATAATCATCTTTGTACATCCAAGAGAGGGCATAAAAATGAGGCATCTGCCAAAAAAATAAAATAGCAAAAAGCAACCAACCAAGGGTTGAAATAGTACCGGTTGCGGCTGACCAACCAATTAACGGAGGCAGCGCCCCAGGAATAGCTCCGATTAAGGTATTCAATGCGCTGATTTTTTTAAACGGTGTATATACGATCAGATAAGAGCCTATTGTCAGTGAAGCAAGGAGCATTGGTAGCTTCGAATCACCCATGCTGAATAATAAAAATAAGCCACCAATACATAAGCTGATTCCGAAAATGAGTGCTTTTTTAGGTTGGATTTTGAGGGTAGGGATCGGTCTTTCTTTAGTGCGACGCATCAGACCATCAGATTTATATTCCATCCATTGGTTGAGTACGGCTGCACCCCCTGCGCAGAGCCCGATGCCTGTCGCTAGGATTACAAAATAAGCTAAATCAGAGGCGCTGGCTAACGTTTTTGGTGCCATCCAAAAGCCAATTAGGGCGGTGAAGACAGACAAGAAGCTTAATCTTGGTTTTGTCAGTTCGTAATAATCTTGGAAAGTAGCCATTGGAGTTAGTTTGAATGTATCCCTAAATTCATCCCAAGCTTACACTTTATTGAAAATAGGATTTTTAAGTTAAGGATTATTCAGAAGTTTTCTTATAACCTAGAATAAAGGTTGTTCCCCAAATAGTCGCAAGAAGAAAGGCACCTACTAAATGGTGCATCGTTGCAGAGTAAGGATTTTTCACAGTCCAGATGGTTAATGCACCAAGATAAATTTGTATAGAGAGGATTGCACTGATCAAAATGGGGGTTCTGAAGAAAAATTTGTGAACTGCCTTATATTTGAATAGGCGAATGCAATAATAGACCAGAATAATTGTTAGAATCAGTGCGCCTACTCTATGGGCAAAGTGGATGGATATTCCGAAATTCCAAAAGCTTGGGACTAGGCTATGTTGGTTGGCAAGCGGGAATCGGGCAATCGCCAAGCCCGCATCGGCATGGCGCATAATCGCCCCCATTAATATCTGAATGAAGGTCATTAAATATGCGATCCAAGCTAATTGCTTGAGACTTTTGTAAGAGGGCCCCGATGGATGAGTTCCCGAGAAATTGAAAGAGCCACCGATCCATTTTTTGGAGGATGCTAAGGTCAAACTGACCAAAATTGTCAGTACTAGCATCGCTCCACAGGCGTGAGCCACTGCGAAGGTTTGGGCAACTAAGTTATGGTCGGTCTCGGTGTTTAGTTGATCAAAGACGACACGTCCACCACCCAGAAGTCCTTGGAAAACGACAATACCCAAAAGCAATAAAGCTAAATTTCGAACCCATGCACGCTGCTCCTTTATTTGAGTCCAAATCACCAAGCCAATACTGATGAGCCCAATTTGCATACCGAGTAGGCGATGACTGTGTTCGGCGAATTTATCAGATTCAGATAGCCAGCCCTCTGGGTTGATCGAACCATTGGAAAGTGGCCAATCCAAAAAAGCCATTCCAGCTTTTATACTCGTTGTGAATCCCCCTGCAAATAAAAGTAGGGTTATGGACACCAAGGCAAATAAGCAGTAGAAGAATAATCCAGATTTATAGTCGGCTGTGCGCTGAAGGCTCATTATTTTTAAGTTCTAAAATATAAGTTAAGGATTCCTCAGATTCTGCAAGCGGTAAGAAAATTATTTAATAGAATTCTGGGGCTATGGGTTAACCCATTTTCCTTCTTTTTTAATTAAGGCGATCAGCTGGTCAAGTGCTTGAGCTTCCGGTACATTATATTCTACGCAGTCTTTACCGACATAGAGATTAATTTTATCAGGAGCGCCTCCTACATAGCCAAAATCAGCATCGGCCATTTCCCCTGGTCCGTTTACAATACAGCCCATTATAGCAATGGTTACGCCTTTTAAGTGGTCTGTTTTTGATCGAATCGCTTGGGTTACTGATTGAAGATCAAATAAAGTTCGTCCGCAGCTAGGGCAGGCGACGAATTCAGTTTTTGTCATTCGAGTTCGGGTGCCTTGCAGTATGTTATACGCGAGCACGATTGCTTTTTCTAATTCGGGCTCGTTTTCGATGCTGATCATGTCGCCTATCCCGTCGCATAAAAGACTTCCGCTCAGTAAACTCGCCTCCATTAATCGATCGGTGAAGTAATCTTTGGGGTCGATAGAATTATGGTGCGTATTGCGGATCCAAACTGGGCACTTGGGCAAAAAGGATTGAGCGGTCTGCAGTAAAGAACGGTAGCGCCCCACAGCATGGAACTCTTGATGACTGAGTTCCGAGCAGAGGATGAGGTTGGCTCCACCCATTTTTTGAAGGACCGGACCTAATTCGCATTCAAGATCTCCCGCATCAATGTTGAGCGCAAGCAAGTGATTCTTTGATCTGCAATAAGCGATGAGGTTGGTCAGATAATGGGCGTCTGATTTATCGAATTTTTGGCTGAAGATGAGCTTTGAATCTGTCTTAGGGAAATCAGTTAATTCTAAATGCTCTAGATCTATGGCTTCAGATAAGTCTAAGACAAAGAAAGGAACTACGGATTTGAGAGCTTCTTGTAGTTTGAGAAAGTCACTGAGATCTTCGGGTTGGTTTATGGCTAGCATCAAACCTTCAATTTTATTTTCCTTAGCATCAAATTGGCTTTTGCATACGGTTTGAATAATTGATTCGTAATCACTCGTAGGCTTTGGGGACTTAACTATAATTCTGGGAAGATGCTTATGCCCTATGGAAATATCGGTATTGATCTCTAAAGAATCCGATGGATTACGTTTGTAAGAAAAGGGGTCAATTGAGTCAAAAGCTGGGTCATCCTTGCCAGCCTTATGTGTGCCCCAAAGCTTCATTGCTTTTTCCGCTAAAGCTTTTGCAACAGGAACTTCATAGATCGGATCTTCAGTCAGTGATACTCGGATCGTATCACCAATTCCATCATTTAAGAGAGCCCCTATACCGATCGTGCTTTTAATCCTAGCATCTTCACCATCGCCTGCTTCAGTCACCCCTAAATGCAAAGGGTAATTCATCCCAAAAGTCTGCATTCGGCTGACCGCTAAACGATAGGCTTCAATCATCACCTTGGGATTACTCGCCTTCATTGAAAGGCAAAGGTCCCGATAATTATGGCTTTCGGCAATACGGATAAACTCTAAAGCACTCTCAACCATGCCCAGTGGACTATCACCGTAGCGATTCATAATACGGTCAGAAAGCGAGCCGTGATTTGTGCCAATACGCATCGCACGACCGAGCTCTTTGCAGCGCAAAACAATTGGACTGAAAGCCTCATGCAGGCGTTCTAATTCTTCTGCATAAGCTGAATCAGAATACTCCTTAATTAAAAATTTCTTTTTATCTGCATAGTTACCGGGATTGATCCGGACTTTATCAACGTGCTTCGCTGCTTCCATTGCCGCGGAGGGTAAGAAATGAATGTCCGCGACTAAAGGCACGGTGCATTTAGCCTTCCTTAGTTCCTTGGCAATTAAACCCAAGGCTTCCGCAGCTTTCTTGTTGGGGGCGGTGATTCGTATGATCTCACAGCCTGCATCAGCAAGAGCTAAGGTCTGTTTGACAGTCGCTTTAACATCCTGGGTCGGGGTCGTCGTCATCGACTGTATCCGGATTGGATTAGCGCCACCGATCGCAGAATTCCCGATACGAACTTCCCTTGAAACTCGGCGAACCGCGGAATAACGAGAGGGGCAATAAGCTTCTAAAATTTGATCCCCAGTTGCGGGGTTTTTAAAAGTATTTTTCCTTGAGGATGAATTACTGTAATTTTCTGGATCCATGTTTTCGAAGCATCGAATTCACCTAATAAATAAGTTAAGGTTCTTCGGATTGCTCGAGCGTTTGTTCGGGCATTAGATTAATAGTTAATCGTTTTACATCAAAAAAAGTTACATACAGAGCAAAAAATAATAATAAGCTGATGAATGCCATTTGTAGACGCTCCATGATAACTAAAGGCAATGGACGATTTAATAGCTTAGAAACGGTCGCAAAAAGCATATGGCCTCCATCGAGAACCGGAATCGGCAATAAATTGAAAATGGCTAGATTCACATTAATCAGTGCCACAAACCAAATCAAATCAACCCAGCCTCGGCGAGCCATGATGTTCAGCCCATGAACAATCCCGACTGGGCCGCTCATATTTTTAACTTCGACATCGGATTGTGTGTTGAGCACCGCAAATAAGGTTCTTTGCATGGTCTTGGTAAAACCCATGATTTGTGTAAAGGGATCCTCGTAAATGCGTTCCACTTTATAGTCGTAATCATAGGCAAATCCAAAGCGAGGCTCGGTCTCATTGTTTTCAATTTTGACCCTTGGCATGATCGGAATAATGCTTTGAAACTTATCGCGCTCAATCGTAACTTGAATGACCCGATCTCGGTGCTTACTTAGGTAAGTCTTTAAAAATCCACCTGAAATAATAGGTTCCCCATCTAGGGCAATTAACCGATCCCCTTTTTTGAGACCTGCCTTATAGGCGGGCATATTCTCTTCTAACATCAGCACGATCGGCGCGGAGTTCGTGTCTGTTTGTGGGAGCACTCCAATCGCCCTCATTTGCTCGGAAGAAACTAGTTGAGGGTAGGTTATGAAATTTATAATTTGGGCATCCCTTTCCACAGTAATGACTGCACGGGCTTCCCCGGTATCAGTACGGTCAACACCGGTAGCAAGCGTATTGATATAGTCCCACCAATCATTAATCTTCTGACCATCAACTGCGATAATCGTATCTCCCTCTTGAATGCCCGCAACAAAAGCTGGGCTAGGGACAGTGGCTCCATCTGAATTGATAACACTTTCTGTCACCGTGCCAATAGTCGTAGATTTTATGATTTCGCGGCCAGCACCCCACAGGATAATTGTTAATAAAAATGCGAATATTAGATTAAAAACTGCGCCCATAACCGAGACGACCATTTTGTCGGTGTAGGATATTGGTGGCAGAGCGCCGAGTTCTTTTTCGCCGCCTTCAACTCGGCCCATGTCCGCTAATTGAGGCAAGGATACGTAGCCGCCTAAGGGCAATAGTGAGATTCGGAAATCGGTGCCTTTGTGATGCCACCCAAAAATTCTTGGCCCAAAACCAATTGAAAAACGATCGGCGATGAGCCCTCTTTTTTTCGCGGCCCAAAAGTGACCTAATTCATGAACGAAAATTGATACTCCTAGGGCGAGTAGTCCTAAAAATATAAACCAAAAATTGAGTAATAAATGCATGTTTAACCTATATTATATTCGTTCGTTTTTGTGCGTGTCTCTTGGTCTAGTGAGATTAAGGTCTCAAGCGAAAATTGGTTGTCAGTGGTGATGTTCAAAAGTGCATTTTCAATCAATCTGGGGATATCTGTGAATGCTATCGAGCCGTTTAAAAAGCGCTCAACCGCAACTTCATTGGCGGCATTGTAAATGGCTCCGCCATAAGGGCTCATCTTAAGCGCTTCATAGGCGAGTGCGAGGCAAGGGTATCGGTCCAAGTCAGGTGGGTAGAATTCTAGATTTAAACTTTTTTTGAAGTCTAGGGACGGCTGAATCGCAGGTTTTTTGTTGGGGTAATGCAGACAATGTTGGATGGGGAAGGTCATTGATGGCGGCGATAGTTGTGCAAGGATACTCCCGTCTACCCACTCAACGAAAGAGTGCACGATACTTTGCGGATGGATGACCACCTTTAGTTGATCAATGGACAGGTCGAAGAGCCATTTAGCTTCAATCAACTCTAAGCCTTTATTGGCCATAGTGGATGAATCAACGGTGATCTTCTTACCCATCTTCCAATTAGGGTGTTGGGTCGCTTCGTTAGGGGTGAATTTTTTTAGATCCTTAAGCGGTACTTCTCGGCAGGCACCACCCGAAGCCGTTAGGATGATCGATTTTAAATCTTCTTTACGGTAACCTTGGAGGCATTGAAATATGGCATTGTGTTCCGAATCTATTGGCAGCAATTGAATATTATTTTCCTGGGCAGCTTCTAATATAAAAGAGCCCCCTAAAACCAAAGCTTCTTTATTGGCTAAAGCTATATCCATTCCTTGGCCGATCGCACTGAGTGTCGGGGCTAAGGCGCAAGCTCCTGATATTGCCACGACTGCCATGTCCGCTTTTTCGCTGAGGATAAGTTCCTCTAATCCACTATGGCCACCCAGTAGTTTAGTTTCGGCTGGGAAAACTGATTGTCCTTTTATTTCATTAAAGCTTTTAAGATTCGTGATAGCGGCAGTTTTTACCCCGAATTCTTTACAAATTGAGGCGAGTTTTTCCGTGTTTTGATCTGCGCTTACGCCAACTAACTCAAAATCTTCTGGGTAATTCCGAATTACTTTCAGTGTATTTTCACCAATTGAACCAGTTGCACCTAATAAAAATATTCGCTTAGCATTTAACATTATCTAAAAGACAAAAAACTTTAATATCAAATACGCAAGTGGTGCGGTCAAAACGATACTGTCGCATAGATCAAATACCCCTCCCATTCCAGGAATCATTGTACTCGAGTCTTTTTCTCCCGCTTGGCGCTTGAAGGCACTTTCTATTAAATCAGACGCAATGGCTGCAAAGGATAAAGGTATACTCATAAGCATGGCTTTCAACCAAGTCAGTTGCGGGGGTTTTGCCTCGGGGAATATAAGTACCAAGATAAGACCGATAAAAGCAGCAAAAAGTACGCCACCGACAACACCTTCGTTCGTCTTTTTAGGGCTGATAATAGAGAATTTTGTTTTGCCTAAGATTTTGCCAAATAAGTAACCTCCAATATCAGTGGATACCGCAGCGCCCACCACCCAAAAGGTTAAGAATAAACCGCTCCCTACAGAGTTCCCGTATTCGGTGTTTAGATGGAAGATTTTAATTAAAAAGTGGAGCAGGAATGGGATATATATAAATCCAAATAGAGTCGGTAGTAAGCTATCCAATCTTCCGGCTTTAATATCGATTCTAGTGATCATCAAGATCAACAAAAGAAAGCTGATTAGGAAGAGTTCATTGCCTGCTTCAATTGTTCCTAAGTAAAAAGAGCCAAATATTAGAATTGAGCCACAGATTAAACCAAACTGCTTCATCGGTTTTAGGCCGGTCTTTTCAAATAACTGGTAAAGCTCTAGTTGCATAAAGTAGGCAATTATGGCCAAGATAAATACGCCTGCATGCACACCAAATACAAACATGGAGGCGAGGATTGTAAGCCAAATTATAGAGGAGGAAAGGAGTCTTTGGTTCATAGGTGTTGGGTTGTGGATTTTTTTAAATTATTTGCTGCACATTGCCGAAGCGCCTGTTCCGTTTCGAATAGTGCTCCAGGGCGCCTTTAAAGTCAGCTTCCGTAAAGTCAGGCCAATAGACAGGCGTAACGTAGATTTCAGAATAAGCGGATTGCAGGAGGAGGAAGTTGCTCAATCGAAATTCCCCAGAAGTTCTAATAATTAAATCTGGATTGGGTAAATCTCGAGTATAAAGATATTTTTCAATCGTTTCATAATTCAAAGAAGCCACATCAATTTTACCTTCTTTATGCTCTTCGATCAGTACTTTGAAAGCATCAACAATTTCATTTTTTGAGCTATAGTTTAGGGCAATAGTCAGTGTGATTGCGTCAAAATCTTCAGTCTTTTGTACCATTGATTGAAGTACGTTTTGAGTATCTTTGGGCAGCGCCTCAATGCGACCGATTGTTCGAAGACGCACTTTGTTTTTGATCAAGTTTCTTTCTTCGGATTTTAGAAATTGATTTAGGAGTTTCATTAAGCCATTCACTTCAGCTTCGGGACGAGACCAATTCTCTGAGCTGAAGGCATAGATTGTTAGATATGGGATCTCGTTATCTAAAGCAGATTCAAGAGCTCTTTTCACGGCTTTAACCCCATGTTGGTGTCCTTCAATTCGGCTTAACCCTCTTTCAGTAGCCCATCGGCCATTTCCATCCATGATAATGGCAATATGTTTGGGTAATTCCATCTTAAGAATAATAAATTTATTTAAGGTTAGCGTAATGCTTTTAACTGAGCCATCACCGCTTTTTGAGTATGCAAGCGATTCTCTGCCTGGTCATAGACAATCGAATGCGCACCTTCAATCACTCCTTGGGTTACTTCTTCATTTAAGTGAGCGGGTAGGCAATGCAGGAATAAAGCATCCTTATGGGCATTTTTGAGCAATGCCTCGTTCACTTGATAGTTTTTCATCGTGGCTTTTCTTGCCTCCGCTTCATTTTCATCGCCCATAGATACCCAGACGTCAGTGTAGAGTACGTCGGCATTTTCGGTAGCGGCCATGGCATCATTTGTAAAGGAATGGCGGGCCGTTAAATTAGAATCTTTCAGCGCCTTTAGGACCGAATGTTTAGGCTCAAATCCATCAGGCCCGGCAAGGATTAATTCAAAGTTCAAATAAGCGGCGGCGAGGATCCATGAATTGGCCATGTTGGAGGCAGTGTCACCGAGGAAGACTACTTTTTTACCTTCAAGTGCTTGAAGGTTTACTTCCTTAGGCGAATAACGCTCAAGTATTGAATAAATATCCGTCAGGATTTGGCAAGGGTGGTTGAAGTCAGTCAATCCATTGACGATGGGCATCGTTGCGTGCTCCGCAAATTCCGTCACTACGCTGTGGTCATAAGCGCGGATAACTAGGCCATGTAAATAACGCGATAATACCTTCGCCGTATCTTTGATCGTTTCACCCCGACCGATTTGGGTGCTTTGAGAATTCAGAACAATCGCATTAGCCCCTAATTCTTGTACGCCAACCTCAAAAGAAACGCGAGTACGCGTGCTACTTTTATAAAAGAGTAAACCCCAAGATTCTTGATCTAGAATTTTCGGAGTTTTAAGGCGATGTGTCTTGAGCTCTTCAGTCAGTTTTAGGGTGGCTTGTATTTCCTCGACAGAAAAATCGGTAATTTGTACGAAATGTTTCATTTAAGATAATTAAGTTTGAATTAATAATTAAAGCGCTTTGAAGACAGCCTCCAAAATAGCCACTGATTCAGCTAGATCTGACTCGCTGGAAATTAAAGGCGGTAGAAGTCTTACAGTATGCATGCCTGCAGGGACAATTAAAAGTCCTTTATCTCGGGCCAATTCAACGATTTTCGGTGCGTTATTAACCCCGATTCCAACCATAAATCCTCGGCCTCTAATCGCGGTGATTTGATCAGGGTACTTCGCCTGTAGCTTTCCTAAATTGGAATGCCATGCCTTAGAGAGTTTGCGAACATTCTCTAATAATCCTTCTTCTTCAATGATATCAATTACAGCATTCGCGGCCGCAGAGGCTAGGGGATTGCCACCGAAAGTCGTCCCATGAGAGCCAGGCTGAAATAATTCGCTGTATTGATCAGAAATCCAAATAGCCCCAATAGGGAATCCGCCGCCTAAGCCTTTTGCCATGCCGATAGCATCCGGAAGTATACCACTTTCTTGATAAGCAAAAAAGTCTCCAGTTCTGCCGATACCACATTGAACTTCATCGATCATCAGTAAGCAATTATGCGCTTGGCAGAGTTCCTTAAGTTCCACGAGGAATTTTTTTTCAGAAGGGTGAATGCCCCCTTCACCTTGAATCGATTCAATCATAACCGCAGCCACCTTTGAGTCCATCTGAGCCTTGAAGCTTTCAATATTGTTCAGTTCGGCGTGGCGAAATCCCTTGAGCATCGGCCCAAAGCCTTTCTGTATTTTTTCTTGGGCAGTTGCCGCCATGCAGCCAAAAGTTCGGCCATGGAAAGAATTATGAGCAGTTATGACCTCGTAACACACGCCTTCTTTGCCCTTTGATTTAGATTGTCCATGCAAACGGGCTAGTTTCATGAGCGCTTCATTCGCTTCGGCGCCGCTGTTGCAGAACAGTACGCGCCCCGGACTGGAGGATGTTTCTGTGCTAATTATAGAGACTAATTTATCCGCGAGTGCTTGCTGCCCAGGAATCCCGAATAAGTTACTGCAATGCACTAATTGTTCTAATTGGGTTTGGACTGCTTTAACCCATTTGGGATGTGAATGCCCCAATGCAGTGACCGCGATTCCGCTTGTAAAATCCAAGTAGGCCTTACCGGTATCATCATGAAGCATCACACCATCGCCTTTAACTGCATTAAAGGGGGTGGCTCCATAATTTTTTGCAAGTGATGGGTAGTGCGTCATTTTATTGGAAGGATTCAGCGTTAACAATTTCAGTACCGACACCTTGATCCGTGAAAATTTCTAAAAGTAAACTATGCGCCTGCTCTGCGTGAATTAAATGCACGCGTTTAACACCTTCTAAGAGGGCTAATTTTGCGCTCTCAACTTTGGGGATCATCCCACTGGAAATTATTTCATTTTCAATTAAGCTATCTAATTGATCTTCTTGGATCGACGAGATCAGACTTTCTGGATTTTCGATATCCCGCATCAATCCAGGAACATCGCATAAATAAACCAATCGCCTTGCCTTTAAGGCTGTCGCAATTTTGCAGGCTGCTGAATCCGCATTTGTATTATAGACCGCTCCCTCATCATCGCACGCGAGGGGTGATATAACCGGAATACTACCATTTTGTAGGGCTTTCTTGATGATCTTTGTTTTGACGCTAAAAATTTCTCCGACGTAGCCCAGATCAAAAGGCTTTTCGCCTTCCGATTCAGCTGGGAAAATCTTCTGCTCGCAAAGCAAGATTTCTTTCCCGTCAATTGGGGTTACCTTGGCGCCTTGATCCTGAATATGTTCACAGACATCAGGGTTAATTTTATGATTCAGTACCTGATCAACAACCTTAATCACTTTTTTACTTGAAACTCTTAAGCCATTTTTAAATTCACTTTTAATAGCTTTTTCTTTCAGCTCTTGGGTGATCGCTTTGCCCCCTCCGTGGACTAAAACAACTTGGATTCCGACAGCGTGGAGAAAAGCAATGTCCGAAGCTATTTTCTTTCTTTTACTGGTATCGCTCGAATCCATGAAGGCGCCACCGTACTTAATCACAAATATTGAGCCGCGAAATCTTTGCACGTAAGGAAGGGCTTCCAATAGAACGGAAGCTTTCGTTGTGGCATCTAAGTCTAATCGAGTATTCACGGATTTAAATACTATTCACTTTTGTTAAAATTGACATAAGCCTCGCTCAAATCAGTGGTGATCAG
>CAJWRZ010000005.1 GCA_913045955.1 uncultured Puniceicoccaceae bacterium | reverse complement strand
GCCTTTTGAATTAAAATGAATTAATCCCATTCTGTGTAGTCATATTCAAATCTATATGATGTTTTTGCACCGTTATTAAGACGATCATCCTTTTTGTGCTCAAATAACTCAGTGCTTAACCTCCCAACCCTACACAGATCGGATTCGAGAAGGTTTCCAAGGGTTCCCTTGTTGTTTAATTTCCTTATATAAAACCTAAGTTCTTTTATCTTTGAGCGCACTTCTTCAAGACTATTCAATAACTTTGTGAATTCAAACTTTTTAAGGGATGCGGGCTTAGAGTGAAATTTATTTTCTATTAAATAATTATTACCCGAACCCAGTTTAAGCATATAATAATCAAGCTTTTCCCTGTAAAATTCTTCTGGGTGTGATAAGTAACATAGATTTTTAATTATGTGATTAACGCTAATGTTAATCTTGTGTACAGTTCTTAAGACCTTTTTGCGCTTAAAGAAGTTGGAATAATTTATATCCTTATTCTCTATTCGCTTAACAGCCTTAAGCGCCTTTACTATTTTGCGCTTTATGCTACGCAAGTCTTTCTCAAGATGTGGGTAATCCTCATGAATCTCTAATAAATACTTATGGCTTTGTAATAATGATTCCTTAAGGGCAATCACCGCGTCCTTGATGTTTTCATAATCTGGCTCTGGCTCTGGCTCTGGCTCTGGCTCTGGCTCTGGAAGTTCTGCTTTAGGGGTAGTAGAAAATTGAATATCTTCTACGGATATTGGCGAATCTTGCTGAACTATATATAAAGCTACCGAACTAAATTCCCTCATTCCTTGGGCGGGTATATTTAAGGTGTACTCGGAAGAACCCGTTCCTGTAAGAGTTACCTGTTCGGTTATGTAATAAGGCACGATATCCGGGTAATTATCTTTACCCAACAAAAGATAGAATTCCACATCTTCTAAATTCGCCTTGGGATACAGGCGGGCAGTTATAGTGATTGAGCCGCCGGTACCAAATGTAAGTGGATATTCTGAATTTATATCTTTATATAAAAAACCTCCCCAAGATTCAGCGGGGGTACTATCCCAGTAATCAGTTTGAAATACATATACATCCCTAATGGCTATAGTTCCTCCAAAGGGAGAAAATATACAATCTGGGCAAATTTCGTTAGGAGGAGCGGTCCAAAAAGGTGGCTCAGGCTCCGGAAACGGTGGCTCTGGATCTGGCTCAGGTTCAGGCTCTGGATCAATTGTTATTTCCGGAACGACGTAAATGGCGTAGCCTTGACTGCCTACGCCGCCAGTTCGAGTTAGATTAATATTACTTAATCCATAATCAGCTCCCCAATCAATTATTGTTTCCTCAGTATCATTAATGCCAATATTATATGAATTAATGGGCACTGGGGATGGAGCTGAAGCTGACAGCAAATTAGTCCAATTAGAGGAGGATACGAGTCCTTGGCTACCGCTTTGAGTATCAATCAATATAAGAGGGACGCCTAAAAATTGGACATTTGAAATTTGTTGATCAATTCGAGCATAGCCCCAAATCCCGTACGGATCATACCCAACCGATATGGGGTCAGCCAATAAATTAAGATTGGTATCGACTAAAGATATTTGGCTAGCGTTTGAAAATAAAGCCCCGCCAACCGCTTGATCAGAACCCCAATTGACTACTGCAGAAGGTGTAACCTCCATCTTTACATAAACTGAATTAGCTTCTCCTTCTACTATATCAATGACTACTTCTTTGAGATTACTAGGAGATTCGGTTTCTGAAAGAACAACCACCGTACCGTCCTCTGCTGCCTGGCCGCTTTGGTGATAGTTAACCAAATCTTTAGACCACAAATACTCAACTTCAACTTCTTCGATTGTATCATTTACCGTATGTTCAATCTGAAATTTGCCATTTTTAATAGCAGGCTTTATACAATCTTTAGACTTTTTCAGGGGATTAGTTCCTAAGACATATTCAAGCGCATCAGGAATTCCGTCTGAATCACAATCACTCTCAAAATTAAGAATTTCATGTTGAATATTATGCGACTTCATCCACTGGCGATAGGATTTAGGATATAAAAGCGGAATTAATATCAACAAAAGAAATACTAAGCGTAAAATAAGCATATAATGATAAAGTTATTAACATTATGTGTGCCAAATTGTTAGTAATGCCCTATATAGTTGATTATCAATCGTATATGCTTTTCTACCTAGTTAGATTAAAAATCTAAAATTGCAATTTGGGCTATATGACCCAAATTAAATGGGTCATATAGCCCAAATTTACTAGGATTAAAACAATGGTACTCGGGGAGGGACTTGAACCCTCACGCCTTACGGCACTAGAACCTAAATCTAGCGTGTCTGCCAATTTCACCACCCGAGCAATCGTGAAGACATATTAGGAATCGAGTATCAGAAGGTTTGTCAATCGGTTATTCTCTTATCCCAAAAATTCCTTTATAAGGGTAAGTTCGGTTGGCGCGTATCATTCATCGCTGACTCAAAATTTTCCTTTTTTGAATATACAATTAAAGTATCCCCCTCACTTAAGAGGCTCTCTAAACCTTCATTTTGTGTAATCGGTTTGATTTGCTTGGCATTGATCGCAAGCAAAGGGGTCGATTTTAAATGATTCAGATTCAGGCTCTCATCGACAACTAGCGCTTCGATATGGTAGTTGCCTTTGATCAGTTCACTGCTGGTAACCGCGGGCTGATCTAAGGTTTCAAATACCGGAGTGCCCACAATATTTGAAGTGCTGTTCGGACTGTCTTTAGGGATCCATCCATAGACCGATTGCTGGTTGAGCTGCTCGGCCCATCTTTGCATCAAGAGCTGGTTCAGTTCGCTATTGTCGGTTAGGGCTAAGACAAATCCAGCGCCAAAAAGCATTTGTTGTTCTTCGTAAAGTTCTTCGGCTTCCATGCCATCACAAAGTAGGGCATTTAAATTGTATTTTTTTGAAAGTCGGATGTTTGTCGGATTAGTATCCAGTAAAATTACCGAGTGGTCATCGATTTGAGCAATGACTTCCGCGAGCTCTCGGCCAAAACGGTGTGCCCCGATAATGACCCAATCATTAGGTGCCGGTCTTTGGAGCTTTAGGAGTCGAGCGACGATTCCCGAAGACATTCCTTGGATTAAAACCGTAGTACAGATAACGGCATAGACAAAAGCTTCCATCAGTAATGGATCGCCAATAGGGTTCTCTTTATTTTGTAACGAGATCGCGAATAAAGAAGCCATTGAAGCGGCGACAACGCCTCTTGGGGCTATCCAGCTCAGAAGGAGTTTCTCTTTAAGGTTGATTTGAGTCTTATAACCCGAAACGAAAACACTGAGGGGACGAATGATCAATATAACCGCAATCAGCACCCAAATGCCTCCGTTTGTGAAAAAGTTGTAGAATTGGTCGACATCCAATCGAGCGACTAAAATGATGAAGAGCATCCCGATTAACAGATCGACGATTTCTGCTTTGAAGGCCTTGATCTCTTTAAGTCTGTGAGGCTTTTTAAGTCCCACCACAATGCCAGCAATTGTGACCGAGAGCAGTCCTGCCTCTGGCTTGATTAATTCTGTCAGTCCGAAAATAAACATGGCGCTCGCTAGGGCAAAGGCATTGATCAAGGTATCCGGAATGAATTTACGATCCATGCAAAAATAGATCAAATAACCTCCCAAAGCCCCAATAGAAAGACCACTAAAAATACGAATCATGAAGTTTGGCAGAGCCACCGAGCTTCCACCCTCAACCACCCACTCGAAGCAAAGAATCGCAATGAAGACACCGACCGAGTCAATCAAAACACCTTCCCAGTGCAGAATATTAGCGATCCTTGATTGAATTCTAATCCGTCTAAGCAAAGGAACGATTACCGTCGGACCGGTTACGATGACCAAGCTTCCCATCAAGAGCGCGAAGGATATATTAGTCTTAAAGATTATCAGGATGCATAAAGCCACCCCCAACCACGTGATCACCACACCTACGCTTAGAAGCCTTTGAATAATAATTGAGGTTTGAGTGAATTCTTTAAGGTCTAAAGTCAGACCACCTTCAAAAAGTATGATAGCGACGGCTAAGGAGATGAAGATTGGGAGGAAATCACCTAAGGCTTTCGGATCAAAAAAATTGAATCCTTCAGGTCCAAGTAAGAACCCCCCTAAGAGCAAAAGTACTAAAGTGGGTAAGTGTAATTTCCTTGAAAGTGTGGTGAGGAAGCAGCCGGCACCCATCGCAAAGCAGAGCGTCCACAAGGCGGAGTTGTTGCTAGAAATTGAGCTGAATATTAGGTCGAACATGGGGCTGGATAATTGGGCGATTAGCACATGCCTAAGGCAGGACTATCTTCGCCCGTATCGCCCACAATTTCTGCAGGTACTCCAGCAACACTTGTCTGTGGGGGCACATCTTTAAGTACGACGCTCCCGGCACCGACTTTTGCGCCTTCGCCAATCGTTACATTTCCCAAAACTTTCGCTCCGGCACCGAGCAGTACGCCCGACTTAATCTTAGGATGGCGGTCACCACGATCTTTACCGGTACCTCCTAAGGTGACTTCGTGTAGGATCGATACGTTGTCCTCTATTACTGCAGTTTCTCCGGCAACAAAACTTGTTGCGTGGTCGAGTAGGATCCCGCTACCAATTCGGGCGGCTGGGTGGATGTCTACAGAGAATCGCTCAGAAATTAGGCTTTGTAGATAAATGGCAAAATCCTTGCGACCTTCTTTCCATAGCTGATGGCTGAGCCTATAGCAGATAAGTGCGTGAAATCCTTTGAAATAAAGTAAGGGCGATAGGATATCCAGGCATGCGGGGTCTCTTTCTTGAACCGCGAGCATGTCTTTTGCGATCGATTGAAGGATCTCGGGGTCTTTTTCGAAGGCTTCCTTAAAGGCTTTTCTGAGTACCTCAATTGAGGTCGATTGGTTGACTAATTTCCGGGTTATTCGGTGAACAAGGCATTCAGAAAAAGACGCCCTTTCTAATACGCTTTCGTTGAGCAAAGTCATCAGCGCAGGTTCCTTAAGGCTTAAGGCTTTAGCTAATGCTTGTAATTCAGTCCAATGCTCTGACAGGTCGATGTGCTTCATAGAAAAGGGGGCTTAAGATGATCCTTTTTTTAAAATAGGAAACTACTCGCCAAGGTAAAGCTTACTTTCAAATTATTCTTAAGGCATGATTGGGCATCACTTTCTTAAGCAGGCAAGTGAAGTTCGGTTAATTGAAGCATATCCAAGATAGTTTATTAATCATTTTTATATTTTAAGGTGCTTTCTTATTGATTCGTTAAAGATCACTATTAAATATATTGAAAATTTATTATTATGACAATGGGTCTATTATTTTCAGGTCAAGGCGCTCAATTCGTTGGAATGGGGCAGTCACTTTGTGCAAACTCTGAATTAGCGAATTCAATTTATGATTCAGCTGAGTCAATCCTCGGATGGGATTTAAAAAGTCTCTCCTTTGAAGGACCCGACACTGAGCTGACCCAAACGCGTGTCTGCCAGCCGGCACTCTACGTCCATGGGTACACCTTGTATAAGCTATTAGAACAAAAGAATCTCATCCAAGACCTTGATGTGGTTTTTGGCTTGAGCCTTGGAGAATTAACCGCGCTTGCAGTGGCCGAGGTCTATGACTTTGAAACAGGATTACGACTAGTAGCTGAGCGAGGGCGCTTAATGCAGGAAGCCTGTGATGCCACCGAAGGTGGAATGGCTAGTGTCATCGGGGGAGAGGTCTCCGCGGTTGAAGCACTCTGTGAAGAATTCGGGATAGAAATCGCTAATTATAACTGCCCGGGGCAAATTGTTATCTCTGGCGAAAAGGATAAAGTGATCTCGGCCGTTGAGGCATCGAAAGGTAGGGGCTTTAAATTAGTGAAACCTTTGAATGTTGCCGGGGCTTATCACAGTCAATTAATGAACAGTGCAAAAGAAGCCTTCGCTTCCTTTATTGAGCCTTTTGAATTTCAGAGCCCCCAATGTTCTGTTTTCACCAATGTTACAGGTGCAGCGATCCGCGAGCCTCAAGCCATTAAAGATGCTTTGGTGCAGCAGATTGTTTCTTCGGTACGTTTCCAAGACTGTTTGCAAAACGCACATCAAACCTTGGGCGTTTCTAAGTTTATCGAATGTGGTCCTGGGAAAGTGCTTTCGGGTTTAGCTCGAAGAACGGATCGGGCGCTTCAAGTGGACTCGATTTCTGAGTATGCTGACTTAGAGGGATTAAGCGGGTAGCTTATATCTGATAGTCGTGAGCGCCTGTGGATAAATGCAGTCCACATTCTCGCTTCATTCCATTAAAACGCGTTTCCTCAGGAGTCATGTCGGCTTTTAGAGGGCTAGAGCTGTGCCAATCACCGACTGATACATAGCCTTTCTCCCAAAGTGGGTGATAGGGTAAGTTATTTTCGCTCAAGTATTGGTAAATTGTTTGATCATCCCAATCAATGATGGGGTAGATTTTTGTTATCTTATTTTGCTGAACAACAACTTCTAAATCTTTACGGCTCTCAGATTGTTGCCGGCGAAGTCCAGAAATCCACCCACTCGCTTTGAGCTCAGTGATCGCCCGGTTCATGGGCTCAATCTTGTTGATTTTATTATATTGATCCAAACCAGCAACACCTTGCTCCCATAATTTGCCGTATTGTGCTTCTTGTTCGCTAGGGCTTATTTCAGACGAGTAGGTTTTTAAGTTTAAATTGAGTCGCGTACTCAGTTCCTTGGCAAATTCATAAGTTTCGGGGAATAAATAGCCTGTATCCACAAAAATAACGGGAATCTCCGGGAGCTTCTGGGTCACAAGGTGGAGCATGACCGCGCTTTGAACGCCAAAACTCGTACTCATGACTAGACCCTCATTAAATTGATCAGAAGCCCATTTTATACGAGCATGCGCAGACGCATTTTCTAGGTCTGGGTTCTTTATTGGGCTAGATTTAGTCGTCTTTGTAGTCAACATAGGCTCTATTTAAGGGTTTATTACTTAAAAAGTCAACTTTACGCACTTATTTTTATTTAAGCGGTAAATCAATGACTTCCCAAGGGAGTCCATAGGCCATGAGCCCTTCCATGAAAGGATCCGGATCCATTTGCTCCATATTCCATACCCCGGGCTTTTTCCAATGATTCTTCAAGATCATTTCTCCACCCAGTCTCGCGGGCACTCCAGTTGTATAACTGATCGCTTGGCTGAGCACTTCTTGGTAACAGCTTTGGTGGTCGCAGACATTATAGATAAATATACGCTTCTTTTGCCCATCTTTAATCCCGGTTATATCACAACCGATACAGGTTTTGCCTTGAGTGCGTTCTCCTAAACTTGCCGGGTCCGGTAAAACGCTTTTTAGGAATTCGATCGGTTGAATTTTTTGTCCCTTGATTTCAATCGGTTCAATGGAGGTCATACCTACATTTTCTAGAACTTTTAGGTGGGTTAAGTATTTTTCTGAAAAGGTCATCCAGAAACGGATACGCTTAAGTCCGGTAATATTTTCAATTAGGGATTCTAGCTCTTCATGATAAAGCAAATAAGCATCCTGCTCGCCGACAACCGGGAACGTGTATTTTTGGTGAATGCTCATCGGTTCGGCTTCGACCCATTTACCATTTTCCCAATAGCGACCTTTTTGGGTGATTTCTCTGATATTAATTTCCGGGTTGAAATTAGTGGCAAAGGGGTAGCCATGATCGCCAGCATTGGCATCGAGTATATCTATAGTTTCAATGGAATCAAATAGGTGCTTTTGAGCGTAGGCACAGAATACATTAGTCACACCTGGGTCGAAACCCGATCCAAGGAGGGCGGTCAGCCCAGCTTCTTTGAAACGTTCTTGATAGGCCCACTGCCATTTATACTCAAACTTAGCTTCATGGGGCGGCTCGTAATTTGCCGTATCTAGATAATGGACTCCAGCATTCAAACAAGCATCCATCAGTGATAGGTCTTGATAAGGCAAGGCGACGTTGATCAGCAATTCGGGCTTTTCTTTTTTGAGTAGCTCAGTCACCGCAGCGACATCATCTGCGTCAATTGCGTAGGTTTTGATCGCTTGCCCCGTTTTTTCTTTCACGGTTTGGGCGATGGAATGGCATTTTTCTAGTGTCCTTGATGCGAGTATAATTTCTGAAAATATAGCCGGCGATTGCGCACATTTATGGCATACTACATTACCGACACCTCCGGCTCCTATAATGATTACTTTTGACATAAATTAGGTAAGTATTTTAGAAATGATTTAAATCAACCATTTAAATATTTTTAAAGAATAAAAGCCATTATGAATCTTGAAGAAAAAATCACTCTGATCAGGGACACTCGCGCGACAATTATTCCAGCTGGTGAGGAACACGTTATTCCTAAAGGAACCACGGTCAGTATTTCTCAAGCTTTAGGTGGCGCTGTTACCATCCGTGCCGAAGATGGCTTGTACCGTATACCGAGCAAAGATTGGGATGCTTTAGGTGCAGAAATCAGTGCCTATTTAAAAGAGAAAGAAACCGAGGAAATGGAGCTCAAGCCTGCAGAAGCATTTTCTGAATCCTTGGTTTGGAGCGCGCTCAGGCAATGCTTTGATCCTGAGATTCCTTTAAATATTGTTGATTTAGGTCTTATTTATGATCTGAAAATATCAGAAAAAAATGACCAAGAAAAATATGAGGTGAAAGTCCAAATGACCTTAACCGCACAAGGATGTGGAATGGGTCCAGTTATTGCGGAAGATGCGCAAAAACAAATTGAAAAAATAGCTCAAGTCGATTCAGCGGAGGTCTTAATTGTTTGGGAGCCGCCTTGGAATCCTCACATGATTTCAGAGGAAGGCCGACAAACCCTTGGTTTAGAGTAATTCTTCGTAGGGCTTTCTTAGCTTAAAGAAAGAGCCTTTTGTTGATTACCGCTTTTTAAATCCCTTGAATTTAGGACTTAATCTTGGTCGACTATATTGTGGGTCTTCGAAGTTTTTATTAGAATGAGGCTGCGTCCATGTGCCTTTTATCGGCTTACCTTGGTAGAGGCCTTCAGTTAAATTTGCGTAAAAATGGCCGACAATAACTTCACTCTTTAATTTAACTGGAATCGCAGGAACATCTTTAGATAAAAAAAGAGCAACTCTTGCGTCGGGGCTTTTTTTAAAAATGCCTTTAATTTCTTCAGTCGAGACCTCTATTTTTCTCGTGTCAAAAGTACCACTGGGTGTTTTGATTTGTAGCTCGGACACATGGCTGGCTTCGATTTCAATGATGGGTCCACCATCGGTGACTTTTTGCTTTAGGGTAGTGTTTTTGCTGAAATCATATTGGCACATTGAAAGGATCAAACTTAGGGGATCCAGGGTATGTGCTTCCAGCTTTATGGGTGAGTCTGCTGTCTTGTTTTTTGTTTTTTGTAGCAATTTTTTATCCCAATCAAAAGTGAGTGTGGTATTACTTTTTTCATCCTGTTCATTGAGGGACTTGTTGTACTCAATGGGATTTAATTCAGGCACGGATAGGGTACTCTGTATTTTATTTTTCACAGGGTAGATTGAGCTGACGATTGGATTGGTTTGAACCGTGAATTCTATTTTGTATAAACCTTTATCATGCTCATTTGTTTTTGGTTCTGTAAA
This sequence comes from uncultured Puniceicoccaceae bacterium, assembly GCA_913045955.1. Classification (GTDB taxonomy): domain Bacteria; phylum Verrucomicrobiota; class Verrucomicrobiia; order Opitutales; family Coraliomargaritaceae. The sequence continues at coordinate 24,309 of CAJWRZ010000005.1, read as the reverse complement.
TTTGATTTCAGCAGAGCCTACTTTTAAAAAGCTCCAATAGATATCATATTTAATATAATCCCCGTCTTTGAAGAGAGCCGAATACTGAAGATTGGCTTGAGCAAACGATAAAGGGATTACTATGCCCCAAAGAAATAATATCCATTTTCTGTTAAAGATACGTTGATTCATCTTAATAAATTTGTAGTCCTTTTATTTGTATTATGGAGAAAAGACAAACAGTTTACGAAAAAGCATTAGAGATAAATTTAGACCCAAGTATCTACGGGGTTTTTGCCGAGATTGGAGCCGGTCAAGAAACCGCTAATTGGTTTTTCCGTGTTTCAGCAAGCGCGGGGACAGTAGCTAAGACGATCTCGGCCTATGATATGGTGATGAGTGACGCGCTCTACGGTAAAACAGAACGTTACGTGTCCCAAGACAGGCTCCGCTCGATGCTTAAGTATGAGTTCGACCTTCTTGTGGAACGGCTCGCTAAAACTAAAGGCGATTCAAGCACTTTTTTTGCATTCTGCAATACAGTCAAGGCGCGCGGTTATAAGGATGATGGAGAATGCCATGGATGGTTGGGGGTTCGTTTCCAAATGAAGCCCAATGACAAGCCTAGCGAAATTCGTATACACGTTCGCTTATTAGATAAAAGCAATTCGGATCAAATGGAAGCCTTGGGTAAGATTGGCGTTAATCTCATATATGCCGCCTTTAAATACCGGGAAGATCTTAAATTATTCACAGAATCTTTAGTGGATGATATCTCGCTCAGCCGAGTTGAAGTTGATGTGCTTCGCTTTGAGGAGGATAATTTTAGGTTTATTGATAATCGCTTATGTGCCCTTCAGCTCGTCGAAAGTGGTTTAACAGAAGCGACCTTATTCAACACGCAGGGTGAGGTCGTTCAGCCTTTAGATACCTTGTATAAAAAGCCTATTTTACTTCTAAGAGGAAGTTTTGATCCTATTTTAAAATTACACTTAGATATGTTAGCCCAATCTAAGCGCATTTTTGAAAAAGAATTAGAATCTAAGGAAAGCGATAGCCCTGTTGAAATTTGTGAAATCAGTACAAATAATCTACTGAGAGACGGGTTGATGGATCACGCTGATTTCCTTGACCGAGCGGATGCTATACAAGCCGTCGGTAAGTCAGTACTGATATCCAGAAGTGCAGAATTTTATCGCATCGCGACTTACCTTAACCAGTGCTCAAACCAACCCATTGCAATCGTGCTAAGTATTGGGCTTTTAAATGAGCTCTTTAAGGAAAAGTGGTCTGAAGGTTTAGAGGGTGGAATGCTAGAGTCTTTCGGTCGTTTATTTAAGAATAAGGTGAATCTATATGTTTATCCTTGGCATAATGTTAAGAATGGCGAGCTAGTAACCGCCGATAATTTTAATCCGCCCAAGCAATGGGAATCATTCTACCGACATTTAAAAGACAACAAGCGGATTTGTTCGGTTGGTACCGGAGATCCATCATTACTCGCTAAAACAAGTCGCGCAGTCTTGCGACAGATTATAAATCAAGATGAAGGTTGGCATCAGTGGGTTCCGGAAGAGGCTCTGAAAATTGTTGAAAGACAACACAAACAATAGTCTCCAGGCCCGCTCAGTTTTCTTCCTAGGATTTTCCGCATTGTCCGATCTAAATCCAGGCTCAGTACGTAGGCTAGAAATATAGGCGAGGGTACTGACTTAAGCCTAAAGAAAAAAGGCTCTTTCTTAGTAGACGTCGCGCAAGTAACGTTTGTCTGCCTTCATTTGCTTGAGGTAGGCAGTTGCTTCCTCGCTACTCATCGAAGCTTGCTCAGCTATAATTGAATGAAGGGCTTCATCAACATCTTGAGCCATGCGACTTGCATCACCGCAAACATAGAAATAAGCACCCGCTTTAATCCAATCATAGAGTTCCTGGGCGTTCTCCTTCATTTTATGTTGAACATAAACTTTTTCAGCTTGGTCACGTGAGAAAGCTAAATCAATTTTACTTAAAAGGCCTTCTTTTTGGTAGTTTTGCCATTCAGTTTGATACAAGAAATCAGTTAAGAAATGTTGGTCACCAAAGAAAATCCAATTCTTCCCTTGAGCGCCGGTCACTTTCCTTTCCTGCATAAAGGCTCTGAAAGGGGCAATCCCAGTGCCGGGTCCAACCATGATGATGGGTGTATTGGGGTCTTCCGGTAGCTTGAAGTTTTTGTTTGCGGTGACAAATACATCCGCAGTTTCTTCGAGGGCTATCCTATCGGCTAAATAAGTTGAGCAAACGCCTTCTCTTAATCGTCCATGTGTTTCATAGCGGACCGCAGCCACCGTTAAGTGGACGGAATCTGGATGAGCTTTCTGGCTCGAAGCGATCGAGTAAAGCCTAGGTGGGAGTTTTCTTAGTAGTCCTACAAGCCCTTGTGCATCAAGGTCTTTCGCTGGAAAATCCTTCAAAACATCGATTAAGTCACGCCCATTAATATAATCTTTGATCCCTGTTTTGTCTTCATCAGTCAAGAGTGCTTCAAGCGATGAATCTTTGGCTATTTCATTATAGCGCGTTAAGAAAGGGATCGATAGGGTGGTGATATCAAGCTTGCTTTTAAGCGCTTCACCTAAGGTGCAGCTTTCATCTTTCAGGCTGACTTGAGTCTCTGCTTTTAGGCCGCTGGTTTTAAGCAGTAGTTCAATTAGATTATTTGAATTACTAGGCTGAACCGCTAATGAATCGCCCACACCGTAACTTAAACCGGATCCTGCTAAATCAAATTCTATGTGCAGTGTCTCTTTAGAAGAGTTCGACGCGTTTAAATTAATGCGCTCAGAGAGTTTAGAAGTATAAGGATTTTTTCTCGAATATTTTATGGTTTCAGGAGCTTTTTTATCCGCGGTGATTGTTTGGCTCAGGGCAGATTGTTCACTGAAAATCTTTTGAAATGCTTTAAGTGAGCCGTCCGACCATTCCTTGAAATCATCATCAAAGTCTACATCACAATCCTTACGATCATACAAACGAGTGCCACCCAGTTGCTCGAGTCGTTGATCAAAGTCTTTACCAGTTTGGCAGAAAAGTTCGTAGCTCGTGTCCCCAAGACCTAAAACAGAGAATCTCTTATTCTCCATTTTGGGTGCAGATTTTGACATGACTAATTCATGGAAGGCTGCTGCTTCATCGGGTGGCTCACCTTCTCCCCAAGTACTGACAATCACTAGTAAATTCTGCACTTCCTTCAATCGATCCAAGGTCATATCACCCATATTTGCGATTTTTGCTTTGATTCCTAAGCTGCCTGCTTTGCTTAAGGTCTCTTCGGCAAGTGCCTCAGCATTACCCGATTCTGTGCCAAAAAGAATTAGAAGTTCGTTGTTAATCGCAACTACTGAGTCGCTAATATCTTTGAGGAAAGCACTCAGCCATTTAATTTCCGACGACTCTAATTTTGATATAGCGCCTTCTAAGGTATCTTTTAGATCACCTTTAAATGGAGCATCTTCTGGCAGTTTTAGAGGGTTAGTATTCATGATGTGAATTTATTAATAAGCTTCAAATGAGACAGCATCTCAGAAAAGAAATAGATAAGTAGATATTTGCAAACAAATTTGAAATTTTAAAGTTTGATTTGATTTATTACTTTTTTACTGTAAAACTTATAATAGTATTAACGTATTGATTTAACTATTATTAAAAGTACTTTGTAAGTAAATTCTTTTTTATGATATCTGACGGACAGTCTCCTGAAAAGCTCCACAAAAACGAAACCATCAAGTCCTCTAGTGACTTTTTGCGTGGCACCATACTAGAAGGATTATCAACTTCTTCAACTGGCTCGATGTCAGCAGACGATCAGCAGTTGACCAAATTCCATGGAATTTATCAGCAAGATAATCGTGACTTTAGAGCGGAACGCCGGAGAAAAAAGCTCGATAAAGCCTATACCTTCATGGCGCGTATTTGTTTACCGGGCGGTATTTGTAAGCCTAATCAGTGGCTAGCGGTGGATGATTTATCAAATTATTGTGAACTTAAAACCCTCAAGATCACGACTCGGCAAGCCTTCCAACTTCACGGTATTTTAAAGAGCAATCTTAAGGACACAATTCGTACGATCAACGATGCCATGCTGACGACCTTAGCGGCTTGTGGTGACGTAAATAGAAATGTGATGTGCAATCCGAATCCTTTAGAAAGTGAAGTTCACAAAGAAGTTCAAGACGTTGCTGAAGCGGTGGACACTTATTTGAAGCCTAAAACTTCTGCTTATAGCGAGATTTGGCTCGATGGAGAAAAAGTTGTCTCCCACGGAGGGGAAGACCCAGAGCCACTTTATGGATCCACTTACTTGCCTCGTAAGTTCAAGATAGCGTTCGCTATACCGCCCCATAATGATGTCGATGTTTTCGCCCATTGCCTTGGATTCATCGCAATTATAAAAGAGGATCAGCTGCTAGGTTTTAATGTAAGTGTAGGTGGTGGATTAGGGATGACTCATGGCAATGAAAAAACCTTCCCACGTTTAGCTGATATCATCGGGTTTTGCCGGCCGGATCAAGTGATCGCTGTTGCTGAAAAGATTGTTACAATTCAAAGAGATTTTGGTGATCGTACCAGCCGTGCCCATGCTCGCTTTAAATACACCGTTGAAGACAAGGGTACCGAATTTATTTTAAAGGAACTTGAATCAAGGTTGGGCTTCAAGCTCGAGACCGCAAAATCCTATACTTTTGAAAGTAATGGCGACCGTTTTGGCTGGGTTAAGGACTGCGAAGGTCGCTGGAATTTAGGTCTCTTTATAGAAGGCGGTCGGGTGGTTGACATTGAGGATCGACTCTTAAAAACGGGCTTATGCGAGATTGCAAAAGTGCATAAGGGTGATTTCCGCCTAACCGCGAATCAAAATTTAATCATAGGCGGCGTTGCCAGCGAAGATAAAGCGGCAATCCAATCAATGGTAGAGCGCTATAAGCTAGATAGCTACGCAACTTCATCGGGCATCCGCAAACATCAGATAGCCTGCGTAGCTTTGCCAACTTGTGGCTTAGCACTCGCTGAGTCTGAGCGATACTTACCGAATTTAGTCACAGATATTGAAGTGCTTTTGGAAGACTTGGGGCTTATTGAAGAGCCGATTGTTATTCGCTCAACGGGCTGTCCTAACGGATGTGGTCGGCCTTATCTTGGGGAAATTGGTTTGGTCGGTAAAGTCCCTGGTAAATACAATCTTTACCTTGGAGCTGGCTTTGAAGGTGAGCGCTTGAATAAGTTATACAAGAGCTCGGTCACGCATGAAGAAATTCTCGCCCATCTGAAACCTATCTTAGTCGATTTCGCAAAAAATCGAAAAGCTAAAGAGCATTTTGGGGATTTTACTATCCGAGCCGGTTACGTTAATGCGACAACTGCCGGTCATTTATTCCACGCAGAACTGAAGGACGTGTAGCATTTTCAGCGATAAGCTCTTTTTGCCTTAACACGCACAGTTCTTTTTTCTTCTACAATATAGGCCGTTAAATGTCCGCCGTAGACGCAGCCCGTATCGATACAAAGGGTATTACCGATCTTGTAGGCTTTCTTTCTCGGCAAGTGCCCGTAAACAACAGACTTTTTTCGATCCCAGAGCTTAGCCCATAATTCGCCTTTAGGTGCATCGGAACGCTTCTTTGGCCTACCTTTTTTGTCAATGACTTGAACCTCAGTGACGACCTCAATGCCCTGATTTCTCCAAGGTTTATTAGGAATAAACCCTCCGTGAACAAAAATTGTCCTTAAGGATTTTTTGTAAATATACTTCGGGAATTTTTTAATGTATTTCCAGTCTTTTGAGGTCAATTGATCTAGGGTTTCATGGTCATGGGTCTTCAGCTTAGACTTATTGTCACTTTCCTTGGCCGATAGAAGTCTCAGCTCATGATTTCCCATAACAACATCCATATTAAAAGCTCGAGCAATTGCGATCGCCCCTCGGCTGTCGGGCCCCTTGTTTATTAAGTCACCTAATTGGATGAAATTATCGCCAGTACGGGGTTTAATCTTCTCGATTAACTTATCGAGTTCTATAGCGCATCCATGAACATCCCCTATAACTATTGTTCTTCCCATGATCTTCTAGAAATGAAAATATTTTAGTTCCCGCAATAAATTTTTAATTTAAGTGACTAAAAGCTTGAAAAATATTTTTATAAATTGAGCGTATATAAACATGAATCAGTGGCAAATAAAAGGCTTCGGCAAGTGCTCTTCTTTAAGTGAGGCCGTCTTTTCTGAAGGCGATAAGGTATTCTGTATTATCGCCAAAGACTCAGAGATTAATGAATTAGTTCGTTATGATTTACTAGAAGATGAGCTTCCAAGGTTGGATGAAATTAACCAAGGTAAGGTACTCGGACGTTGGATGCGGACCTTCACCGAGGAAGACCCCAATGCCATATCGAACGAAGAGCGTAAGCATTCGGCGGAAAGCTTTTTTCTTTCACTTTTTGAAATGAATGATGAGCCCATAGAGGAGCGAGACCTCTTGGTTTATTTATTCGCGGTGAGCTTAGAAAGAAAACGCGTTTTAAAATCAATACCTCATCGATCAGAAGACCCGGAACAAACCTTCGTGCATTCCAAAACAAAGCGTGAGTTTCTGATTCCGATTGTATCGCCTAGTCTAGAATCTGTTAAGAATGTAGAATCGATCATAGGTGATCTACTGCTTTAATTATATATTAAATGAGCATTATAAAGAATCCATTGTGGTTATTGGTATTTCTTGCGCTAACTGTTTTTTCAATGGCGACAGCTATAGCTACAGCTACACCTCCGGTGCTTGTTTGGCCAACGCCTAATCCAGCTTTTTCTAATGGGGCCACCATAGAAGGTTTTGTCCAAGCTGCGGCATCGGGTAATCCTCGTTCTGGCTTATACGGCTGCGTGCGCAATGGAGGAACAAAATTCCATGAAGGCTTAGATCTATTTGGCTTAGAGTTTGATGAAAATAACGAAGTCAAAGATTCTGTATTTTCGGTATTGTCTGGCCGAGTTGCTTTAATAAATAAAATACCTGCCTACAGTGACTATGGTCGTTACGTAGTGATCGCACATCAACAAGAAGGCGTTTCTTTTTATACATTATACGCGCACTTAAAATCCGTAGATAGCCGCTTAACCCTCAATTCAGAGATTAAAGGAGGCTCCCGAATAGGGCGAATGGGGCGCTCAGCTGGAAGCTATACAATACCGAAGCAAAGGGCGCATTTACATTTTGAAATAGGCTTAAAACTTTCTCGTAATTTCCAAAATTGGTACAATAGGAAATCTTTTGAAAGCCCTAATTGGCACGGGCAATGGAATGGCATGAATCTACTTGGGGTTGATCCGCTTGATTTTTTTAGATCAATCCAGTCAAAGAAGGTGTCTAGTTTCCCCGAATATTTAAAATCCCTTCCTGTGTTCGTGAAGGTGCAGGTTCACTACAGTCGGATTCCGAGTTTTGTTCGAGAAAATCGTTTTTGCTTAGTTAAAAAGAGGCTTAACAAAGATCAAATAGCTGGTTGGTCGATAAGCTTTTCAAAATACGGTATCCCTGTGAGGTGGGAGCCTCTGTCAGCCTCAGAAATGAAGGTCGGTACAAAGCAAAATATTCAGATAATTTCTTATAACAGTTCCTTGAAAATTGAGCCCTGTTGTGCCTTATTTCAAATCAAGGACCAAAGCATAAAGCCATCAAAGCTTTTATTATCACATCTTGAAAAATTATTAGCTGACTGATTTAGGCAAAGCTAAATTCAGCTAATACGCTTCTCAATCTCATTCCAGTCCAATTCTAGGAAAATGCTTTTACCTAAAGGATTGACCAGTGGATCAGTGCATTTGAAGAGAAGGTCCGGCAAATGTTCCAAAGTCATTGAATTCTGGTCTGGCTTGTTGAAGTGGTAATTTTGTATCGCTACTTGAGCTATATTTTCCCAAGAAATTTCTTGATTCGGATTCTTTGAGAAAGCACCACGCGTCCGAAGTTGATCAATTAAATCCTTAATGAATTGTTCAGCATTTTCAATTTTCAACCAATCTGGAATGCCTAAAATACGGAAGTAATTTTTGCCGAAGGATTCTATGGCGAATCCATGAGTACTTAAATCATTCAAATGCGCTTCAAGTGTACTGGTCCCTAAAGGCTCAAGTTCAATTTTGATGGGAATTATTAAATCTTGGATCTTATGGGTATGTTGTCCCAGTTGTTTTAAAATTGTTTCATAGCGGATGCGTTGCATTGCTCGAAGAATATTGAGAACAACAAGCCCGTTAGGGGTGTTGTATACAGCATATTTCTTTTTCATCTCGGTGATGAATTTCCAGTTAAAGTGTTCAGGCGAGTCGCCTTCTTTGTTTTCAAGTCCTGCGTGCGCCGTATCGGAAATAGCTATCTCATTAACATGCGATGCTTTCTTTTTATTTGTCTTATAGCGAAAATCATCAGTGGGCGTAACTGGTTCTTTGGATATATGATCTGGGTGAATTACAAGAGTTTCAGGAGCTTGATCATTTTCCGTAGTTTTTGATTCTTTTTCAGTGCGGTGGTTTTTGAAAATAGGTGCGGGGATTGCTCCGGGGAAATCTTTTATATCCGTGGACTGAGCTTGGATGACTTTACTGTTTAATTTTTCAAGAGCAGAATGAATTGTGTTAAGGATAAAATTCCGAACCTTAGCCTCATCGCGGAATCTTATTTCTCTTTTTGTTGGATGCACGTTAACATCAATTGCCGAGGGATCTACTTTTAGAAATAAGAAAGCCACCGGGAACCGACCTTTGGGAATCCTACCCGCATAGGCATCGAGGACTGCATAGGACAATGTTTTATTATCAACGGGCCGGTTATTTACAAAAAATATGAGTTCCCTTCGTGTGGAACGGTCGGTGCCGATTTTAGAGCTAAGACCGCTGATTTCAATTTTATCCGCTTCGTTGTTTGCGGATATCTGCAGTAAATCTTTTGAAATATTCCGATTCCATACTTCGGAAATCCTGTCCGCTAACCGAGCGCAAGAGGGGGATTTTAAAACAACGCGCCCAGAGTCAATCAATTCAAAAGCAATATTCGGGTGTGCTAAGGCAAAGAGCCTTACTGTAAAATGAATGTGTGCTGTTTCGGTGGCATCTGATTTTAGGAATTTGCGTCTCGCCGGAACACTGTTGAATAAATGACTGACTTCAATTGAAGTCCCTTGTGGCATCCCACAAACTTTCTTATCGATTAGTTTGCCTGAATTAACTCGTATTTCAGTCCCTTCAATCGACCCCTCAGTTCTTGTCTTAAGAATGAACTGGGAAATTGAAGCAACCGAAGGTAAGGCTTCTCCTCTAAATCCAAACGTGTAAATTTCGTTTAAATCATTCGCCTGCCTAAGCTTACTTGTTGCATGACGTTCCAGGGAGAGTAGGGCTTGATCCTCGGACATTCCTGAACCATTATCTGTGATTTTAATTAATGATTTTCCGCCATTTTTAATCTCAATTGTGATTCGGTCGGCTTTCGCATCGATACTGTTCTCGACCAATTCCTTGACGGCAGCTACGGGGCGTTCTATGACCTCGCCCGCCGCAATTTGATTGGCAACTCGATCGCTGAGTATTTTTATTTGAGACATAGTTTTATCGGAATAATTAAGCTTGAGAATTTATAAAAGTACATCAATTCAAAAGGTGCGCTTTTATTTTTTAGGATTTAGTGTAACACTTATATATTGATAATCACAATCATATGAAAAATCACCTATCTAATGAAGCCAGCTTGTACCTGAGGCAACATGCGAGTAACCCCGTAGAATGGTATAGTTGGGGTGAAGCGCCCTTTGCGTTGGCTAAGCGCCTAAATAAACCAATACTGATATCGATAGGCTATTCTTCGTGTCATTGGTGCCATGTAATGGCCCATGAGTGTTTTGAGAATGATTTTATTGCTGAGATCATGAATGAACATTTTGTCTGTATAAAAGTTGATCGTGAAGAACGTCCTGATGTTGATCATGTCTATATGGAAGCAGTTCAGCTGATTATCCAAAGAGGCGGATGGCCCTTGAATGTCTTTTGCTTGCCCGATGGGCGACCTTTTTTTGGAGGGACTTATTTCCCTCCTGAGGATCAGGGTAATGGCTTAATTCCATGGCCTCAGTTATTAATTCGTATCTCGGACTTCTTTAAGAAATCAAAAGAGGAACTGATGGAGAATGCAGAATCGATCCAAAAGAATCTCATAGCCTCATGTGCAACAAGTGACTCCGAAAGTTATTTCAAAATCGCTCATTTATCTGAAGCTGCTTTAGGCATTTGTGGTAATCATGATGATCAATACGGAGGTTTCGGTTCCGCGCCAAAGTTCCCACAGGCTATGAATTTGAATTTCCTTTTATCAATGCGAACTCATCCACAAGGCAGTATTGAGCTTAGCGATAAGATTGAAGCGATTTCAGATCTGACTTTAAAAGCTATGGCGCATGGTGGTCTTTATGATCAGGTCGGCGGCGGTTTTTCACGCTACAGCGTCGATGCGCATTGGTTGATTCCGCACTTTGAAAAAATGCTTTATGATAATGCTTTGCTGATTGGAAGCTATACCCGTGCTTGGATTACGAGCAAGAATCCTTTGTATGCCTCGGTCATTGAAGAAACGGTTGCCTGGCTAGACCGAGAAATGCTCACAGAATCGGGAGCTTACGCCTCATCCTTAGATGCGGATACCGAAGGAGTTGAGGGGCGTTTTTATGTCTGGGATCCAGAACAAATTGAACAAATTCTAGGGCCTTCTCAAGGTAAGGAGTTCAATCTTGCCTATGGAATCAACTCCAAAGGTAATTTCGAAGATGGGTTTTCGGTTCCTGCTTTGCAGGACTCAGATATTTCTGTCCGTGAGAAATTCGCTCAGGCTAGAACTAGCTTACTAGAGTATCGTGACCAATCTAGGGCGAGACCTGCCCGAGACCCTAAGATAATAACCGCATGGAATTGTATGTTGGCAAGTTCCTTGGCGGAAGCTGGTTTTTATTTAAATAAAAAAGAGTGGGTTGAGCGGGCGCGTTCAATTGTTGATTTTATTTGGGATAAAGTCATTGACCATCAGCAAGAAGGACTTCAGTTAAGCACCGTTTTTTACAGTAACTCTGACAAAAGGATAAAGGGCTTTTTAAATGATTATGCTTTGTTAGCCGAGGCTTTGCTCACGGTCGCCTCAAAGGTGGACTGGGTCGATTATGGGGCTTCGAGCTTATATATTGAAAGGGCCGAAGCCTGCCTGAGCTTCACCATAGAGAATTTTAAGGATGAAGCTTATCCAGGGTTTTACTTTACGGCGAAAGATCAGGATACACCGATCGTCCGCCGGAAAGAATGGTTCGACAATGCAGTTCCTTCGGGCAATGCCGCACTTTTACACGCACTATCAGGTATGTGCGCTCTGACTGGCTCAGCAGAATACGAAAGCCTTTTTCACCGAGAATCCGCAGTCTACAATTATGGCGCTAAGACCAACGCAAGTTCTATTGCCTTTGGTTTAGAGGCCATTGCAAACCATGAAGCAATTGCGGTTATACGAGTGAATGAAGCTTCTAAGATAGAGTCCGCTCGTAAGAGTTTGCTCGGCCATAAATGGCGTCGTTTATTCATCTTATCGGATGCTAATCAAGATTTCCAATGTTGTATCGGTAAGCTTTGTTTGGCGACTCAAGGTTCCATCGAGGCAACACTTTCCGACTATTCTTAAAGAGTTTGATTTTTGACTGTTTTCGTTTGCCATATAGAGCAAGAAAAGTGATAAAATTCAGTTCATGAATGAAAAAAATAAACAAGTGACTTGGGGTGGGCGTTTTAAGGGAAACCCATCGGAGTTAATGTTGGAGATTGGTGAGTCTGTATCTTTTGATCATCGGCTCGCACTTTATGATATTGAAGGTAGCCGTGCGCACGCTTCGATGTTGAAGCATGTTGGTATTTTAACCCAAGAAGAATTAGAGGCACTCCATCAAGGTTTAGATCAGATTGCTGAGACAATTCAAAGCGGTACTTTTAAGTGGGATAAATCTCTCGAAGATGTCCATATGAATATCGAACAAGCGCTGACTCAGTTAGTACCAGCGGCTTCAAAATTACACACTGCACGTAGCCGTAATGATCAAGTGGCTACAGATATGCGCTTATGGTTTAAAGATGCCTGTGTTTCGCTTGTTTCAGAATTAGAGTCTGTGATTAAAGGTCTCGTTGAATGCGCAGAATCAAATGCTACCGTGGTCATCCCTGGCTATACCCACTTACAAAGAGCTCAGCCGGTTCCATTTGCCCATCATTTATTAGCTTACGTCGAGATGTTCATGCGAGATATCGATCGCTTTGCCTCAGTTTGGGATGCTTCTAATATCTGTCCTTTAGGTTCGGGTGCGATTGCGGGTACGACTTTACCCATTGATCGCTTGTTCGCAGCAGAGGCTTTAGGTTTTGTTGACGATGAAGGGAATCCTATCGTGACTCAAAATAGTATGGATGCCGTCAGTGATCGAGATTTGTTCTTTGATTTCGCCAATGCCTGTGCAACATCTGGAGTGCATTTATCCAGAATGGCGGAAGATTTTATTCTTTGGAATAGTTCTGAGTTTGGCTTTGTTCAATTACCCGATGCCTTCACAACGGGATCAAGTTTAATGCCACAGAAGAAAAATCCGGATGCCTTTGAACTTATTCGCGGTAAGTCGGCGCGAATGATTGGCAATGCCCAAACTTTATTCACTTTAGTGAAAGGCTTACCTTTGACCTATAATAGAGATTTACAGGAAGATAAACTGCCAGTCTTTGATTCTTTTGACCAACTGATGCTCTCGCTTCAAGTGACAGCTGCGACTTTGTCCGGTATTGAGCTTAATAAAGCTCGATGCTTGGAAGCAGTTTCGGACCCATTATTATTGGCTACAGATATCGTCGATTACCTTGTGAAAAAGGGAGTCGCTTTCAGGGATGCCCATCATTTGGTCGGTTCCTTAGTTCAACTATCCGAGGAATTAGAATTGCCTCTAGATCAGTTGCCTTTTGAAAAAGTAAAGGCATTGGACAAATCTTTTGATGAGGATTGGGTGTCCGTCTTTTCAATAGATAAAGCATTAGCTGAGCGATCTGGAGTGGGTATGCCGAGCCCAGATCAGATTAAAAAGAGAATTGGCTTACTCAAAGAGTTACTTGATGAGAAAGCTTGAAGCAGGTTTTTAGAACCAGTTTGTGGAATTCAGAGCCTATTCTATAAAGTGCAGGAATTGCTCACTTCACAATTGGGTCTAGCCACCAATCCGGTGAGTGGCTCTTCTGGGTAATAGAGCTCCGCTTTTCCGTCATCAATTAGATAACGATCACAAATAGAATCGAGCTCGGCCTTATTTTTTGAACGCCGCGCTTCGTGTAGGAATTGACCTTCTTGATCAATACTAATTCCGACGAAGTTTAAAAATTTCTTGAGGTAGTTGATTCTAAAACGGTCTTCTTTTTCAGGATTTCCGGTGATGAGGTATAAGTCTTCGATGTATTGGCGAACATCCTTAAAAGTCGGCTTAAATACCGGTAGGTTTGATTGATGCTCTCTTATCTGCCGAAAAATCCACGGGTTTCTGATACAGGATCGGCCGATCATCACACCCTGGCTTTGAGTCTCTTTCAGTACTTGATTCGCTGTTTTGTATGAAGTTATGTTGCCATTTGCCAAGACAGGGCATTCTGCGATTTGGGCTGCTTGAGCTATATACTCGTATTGAACTTCGCTTCGGTAACCACCTTTAACGGTACGCGCATGGAGACTCAGTAAATCAGCTTTATGTTGATTAATTAAATCTAAGATTTCCAAGAAGTGGGCATCACTCTCAAATCCGATTCTCATTTTTACCGTAAAATAATCTTTGATAGATGCTTTCATACAGCAAAATATTTTATCGATTTTATCGGGGTCTCTAAGCAGTCCGCCTCCTACATTTTTCTTGTACACTTTCGGCGCCGGACAGCCCATATTTAAGTCAATACCGGTCACGGGCAGTTCTTGCTCATAAATAGCCTCTATCGTTCTTTTTATATCGCTCAAACTTTCTCCTATGAGCTGAGCAAAAATAGGCTTACCGGTTTCATGGTGTTCAATAGAATCAACAATATGCTTCTCTAGTCTGGAAGTCGGGTATACCCTGAAGTATTCAGTGAAGAGTAGGTCAGGTGCGCCGTATTTTCCAAGTAAACGCATAAAACCTAAGGTGGTCACGTCTTGCATTGGCGCAAGTGCAGTCCAAGGAAAAGCTCGTTCCTTGCCTGTCTCTGCGGTGATGTGATCTATTAGGTCAGGCTTAATAAAAGTATGGGCTGAATTTAAGGATGGGTGATTTTGTTGAAGATCTCTGTCATATCTTCAACTTTATCTAAGACATCTTGGGCAACATAAATAGGCTTTTTTGAAAGGAGCGCTAGGGTGATTGAATCACTCGGTCTTGCATCAAGTTCTATTATTTTATGCCCTAATTCATTTTCCATAGATAGGATAAGGCGGGCATAATAAGTGCCATCCTGAACATCGTTGATGATAACCCGTTCGACTTCAGCTTCCAAGCCGTCCAATATGTTGAGCATCAAATCGTGGCTCATGGGGCGTTCTGAAGAAATATCATTGAGTGCATTTTGCATGGATTCGCCGATTTCTTTATCCACATATAAAACAAAATGCTTCTTGTCTTGAATTAAGAATACCGCTGAACCATTGGTCGTAGGAATAATAGCTTTAATCGATATTGGGAGAATATTTGCACTCATAAAATTCAGTTATAACTCCAAGCTAAATGCCAAATACAAGAAAGTGAATTCTTTTTCATCTTAATTTTTATATTGTCTATCTGGCTAATTATTAAAACATGATTTCCATGTCCATGCCTCACACAATCACCGAGAAAAACCTTTATTTGGTTGGCTTCATGGGTGTGGGTAAATCTCATTTTGGAAGATTAGTCGCCGATGAATTAGGCTTTCGTTTCTTAGATTCTGACAATGAGATTGAAAAAAAAGTACATCAGGCGGTTCCTGAGATTTTTAAAGAACATGGAGAAGCCTATTTTCGGTCTTTAGAAAAAGAGTTTATTCAATCAGGGCATTCCAATATAAAATCTGTGGTTGCTTGCGGAGGCGGCTTAGTGATGGCCCCAGGTATGATGGATTTACTGAAATCTAAGGGTATAGTAGTATCCCTATTTGCCTCAGAAAAGTCTATATTAGAGCGTACTATGAGAAATGAAAACCGTCCTTTGCTTGATGTAGGGGACCGAGAAGGTGCGATTAGAAAACTATTACTTGAGCGCACACCTACCTATCTTAAATCGCACTTCAGTGTCTCTACGGAAGGTCGAACGGTCTCTGATGTAGTCACCAGTATTGCGCGCTCTTACCAAGAGTTTACAAAAAGAGTTTAGGTTTTTTTTAGGTGATTCCTCAGTCCCAGCAACGAGCTATTTTTTCCGTGAAAAAATCAGGTATCCGAGTCACATTATTCTGCTTGTTGATGAAAACATGTTCAGTTGAGCCTTTAGCCATCAGCTCATTGTTGAGGGATATTTGATATTGAAATGAGAATCGAACTTTGGGTTTTTCTTTAAGCATTAC
The DNA here is from genome assembly GCA_913045955.1 of uncultured Puniceicoccaceae bacterium. Taxonomy (GTDB): domain Bacteria; phylum Verrucomicrobiota; class Verrucomicrobiia; order Opitutales; family Coraliomargaritaceae. The sequence continues at coordinate 8,694 of CAJWRZ010000005.1, read as the reverse complement.
TTGAATGCTTAATTGATCGTTGAAGGAAACGGGCTTTAGATACTCAACTTGGGCCGAAAGAACCGGGATATAGTAGCCTTTGGACTCTATCTCTTGGTAGGGCAGACCGATTTGATCGAGTAAGTCAATCCGTGCTGCCTCAAACCAAATCAAAAAATTACTGTGATGAGCCCGTTGCATGGCATCAGTCTCGGCGTAGCGTACTTTAATATTGTGGGTGTAGGTCAACATAGGCGCTTGTTTATATTTGACGGATGATTTAAATCAAAATTAAAACTTAGTCCTTTAGGTACATTTATAAAGATATTTATTTTAAAATATGAAACAAACAGATCGTATCGTTGTTTACATAATTGGTTTTGTCATTGGAACGCTCTTGGTTTCCGCTTACTTGAACAATCGCCAGACAGAAGCATCAAAGCTCGAGGCAGAGCGCATAACGCAATCACAATGGCCAGATGAAGTGAAGCCTTTGCCTGAAAGCGTACCGACTGCCTTTTTAAAGGGGGAGTTGATGGACTTTGGTCTTATCGAAAATCGTGACCAAGAGTCGGTTTATATTTGGATTCTAGAATTTAGTAAAAGTTATCCATACGTGCGCATAAGTCATAACCTTAAAAGTGATGAGATTGAAATCATGGCCGCAGACCAAGTTATCATTCATACACGAGAGGATATTGATATAACCGTACTAAAACCCGAGTTAGATAAGCTTGGGCTTAAGGTGAGAATGTTTAATCGGAGCAAAAATATGATGGTGATTGGGGTCTTGAATCGTGATCTCAATACAATCCCCGAAACTTTGGAGGCGATCAAGCCTTGGTCGCACCTTTACCGCTCTGCCTCGGCGGACTATATTTCGGTTCGTTAGATTTTTTGAAATATCTTTAGGTTCTGCATTGACCGACAATTCAGTATCTTATTGATTAAAGTCTTTTTCACATTTCAGATAAAACATATGAACATTGAGCAAAAGGATATTTCACCCACAAGAAAGGCGATTCTCGTCAGTTTCACTCCAGAGGAAGTGACTGAAGAATCAGCGCAAGTCATTGAATCCATTGGCCAGCAAGTCAGTTTACCGGGATTTAGGAAAGGTAAAGCCAATCCCCAAATGGTTCGTACACGCTACGCCAAAGAGATTGTAAAGGAATTAGAGCAGCGACTTGTCCAAAAAGCGCACCAAGAAGGTGTCAGTAAATCCGAGCATAAAGTATTCAGCCTAGTTAAGGTAGATGCGGGTACAGTCAATGCGAATAAAGAAGCCACAATCAGCTTCACTGCTGATATTGTTCCAAGTTTTGAGCTTCCTGAGTACCAAGGCTTGAAAGTTCAAAGTACTGAACCAAGTGCAGACGAGAAAGAAGTGGATCAAATGATCAACCAGATCCTAGGTCAAAGGGCAGAATTTAAACCAGTTGAGAAGGTTATCGAAAAGGGTGATTATGTGCGCTGCGGTTATACAGGAAAAATTGGGGATGCTTTGATTTCTGATTTAGCTCCAGAGCATGCCATGTATGGAACCCAAGCTTCTACTTGGGAAGAAGCCGGTGCTGAGGGAACTCCAGGAGTCTCTGCTGTCGTTGAAGGGCTTGTCGGAATGGAAGTGGGGCAAACAAAAGAAGTTGAAATGCAATTCCCGGCTGATTTTAGCGTCGAAGCTTTAGCCGATAAAACTGCAAGTTATGAAATTAAGGTTGAAGAAGTTCGTGAAAAAATCCTTCCAGAGATGGATGCTGCCTTTTTTGAAAGTTTAAACATCAAAGATGAAGCTGAGCTTAAAGAGCAGATCAAAACAACCATTGAACAAAGGAAAGCTGGAGAAATCGCTAATGCCGATAGGCAGCAAATTGTCGACCAGCTGATTAAAGATTTAGATATTCCCTTACCTGAGAGCGGATTAGAATCTGAGCGTAATGGCATTTTAAAGGATTTCATGCAGAAAAATATGCAAGCAGGAGTCACGGCGGATGATTTTGAGAAAAATAAAGATGCCTTACACGAAAGTGCCAGTAAAATGGCGGAAAGTCGCTTGAAGTCTCGAATTGTACTCGATCAGATTGCAGAAAAAGAAAAAATCACAGTCGAAAACGATGATATAAGTAAAGCAATCATGCACCAAGCATCGATGTCTGGGCAGAAGCCAGAAGCTTTAGTTAAGGAGCTCAGAAGTAATCAAGGGCAAATCGAAAATATGCGTGATGAAATCAGAATTGGTAAAACGCTTAATTTCTTACTAGAAAAAGCCGATCGAACTGTAGAAGATAATGTAGAAGCAAAAGTAGAAGCAAAAGGTTGAGATTTTATTGAATCTGATTTACTAATATTTCATTAACTAATTAAACATTCTATTTTAAAACACTGTGAGCTATATACCATTACCAACTGTCTATGAGCGCGAAGGTCGAACCGAGCGAGCTTGGGACATTTATAGTCGATTATTAAAAGATCGAATCATATTTATCGGAACACCGATTAACGACTTTGTTGCGAACGCCGTCATAGCCCAAATGTTATTCTTACAAATGGAAGACGCTAAAAAAGACATCAGTTTGTATATTAATTCTCCGGGTGGCAGTGTGACTGACGGAATGGCTATATACGATACGATGAATTTTCTTAAATGCGATATTGTAACTTACTGCGTTGGCCAAGCTGCCAGCATGTCTACTTTATTGCTCGCTGCAGGAACTAAGGGCAAACGTTTTGCTTTACCCAATAGCCGAGTTATGATGCACCAACCCTCTGGTGGCGCTACTGGTCAAACTTCGGATATTTCAATTGCTGCGAAAGAGATTGTTCGCTGGCGTGAGCGCATGAATGAACTGATCGCTTTGCATACAAATAAAACTAAAGAAGAAGTTGAATCAGATTCCGATAGAGATTTTTACTTAACCGCAGACGATGCCGCAGAATATGGTATCATTGATAAGGTCATTAAAAAAGATACCTAACGCACAATAGCACAGCCGAACTCTTGACTTAAAATGGCTTTAAGCAGCATATTTAGGAGGTTCAATCAAAGTTTATATATATGTCAAAATCCAACCGCACATCGTTTTGCTCCTTTTGTAAGAAAAGCCATGATGAGGTTGGTCGCATGATTGCTGGTTTAGAAGGCGCACAAATTTGCGATAACTGTGTGGCTATATGTAAGACTATAATTGAACGCGAAAATGTGGACAATCCTACTGTGGATCCGGTAGCCACTCCTCAAACGCCGTTTAAGTTACACAAGCCAAGTGAAATTAAGCAGTTCTTAGATCAAGATATTATTGGTCAAGAGTACGCAAAACGAACTTTATCCGTTGCCGTTTATAATCATTATAAGCGTTTACTTGATGAAGGCTTTATTGAATCGGATCGGAATTTTTCTGAAGTAGGGGAAGCGCTCAGTGAAGTCGAGATTGAGAAGAGTAACATTCTTTTACTTGGGCCCACAGGAAGTGGTAAGACGCATTTAGCTCGAACTTTAGCTAAGTTTTTAGATGTTCCTTTCGCAATTGCTGATGCTACAACACTGACCGAAGCAGGTTATGTTGGCGAGGATGTTGAGAATATCGTCTTAAGATTGCTCCAAGCGGCTGATTACAATGTAGATCGTGCGATGTGTGGCATAATCTATGTGGATGAAATTGATAAAATTGGACGAAAAACCGACAATGTATCCATCACTCGTGATGTGTCTGGTGAAGGAGTTCAACAAGCGCTTCTAAAGATTCTCGAGGGGACTGTATGTAATGTGCCACCCCAAGGAGGGCGTAAGCATCCAAATCAGGAATACATCCAATTAAATACCGCAAATATACTCTTTATCTGTGGTGGTGCTTTCGTTGACCTTGAGCATATTGTCAGCCGCAGAATTGGTAATCAATCAATAGGTTTTGATTCCGCTGAAGAGCCACTCTCTGGTCCGGTTAAGAATAATATCTTAAGAAAAACGGAGCCTGAAGATTTAGTCCACTTTGGATTGATCCCCGAATTTATTGGGCGCTTGCCAATGGTCGCAGTTTTAGACCCATTAACGCAATCAGACCTTGAGCATATTTTACTTTCAACGAGAAATTCGCTAGTTAAGCAGTTTGCTAAATTGTTTTCTATGGAAGGAATCAAATTGCACTTCTCAAAATCTGCTATCAATGCCATTGCTAATAAGGCAATTGCGCTCAAGACGGGCGCTCGAGCTTTGAGGTCTATAATGGAAAAAATTATGCTAGATATCATGTACGACATTCCAAGTATGGAAGGCATAGAAGAGGTGCATATAAGTTTGTCGGTCGTTGAAGGTCGCAGTAAGCCTAAAATTAAATATTCAAAGAAGCCAAAATCTGAAAAAAAACCAAGTTCTAATGGCGATCAAGATGCAGCATAGTTATGAAGCAATTTTTCATCCTCAGTACTTTATTTTTGCTTTTAAACCCGCTTATTGCCGATAGCAAATCAAGGATTTTAGTACGCTCCTGGGCGGCAGATGATTTTGTTCGAGAGGTCGATATAAAAGGGAAGCCGCTACCACAAATTTGTGCTTTTTTGGAAGGTCAATACTACCCAGATATTTTGGCTCCTGACGAAGAAGCACTTCCTTTTGAAAAGGTAATTGAAATATTAGCCAAAGAAATGATGCGGGAGAACTTCATCCTAAACAAGCCGCCAGAAGATGCAGAGTTTATCTTGTTACTTAATTGGGGCTTCACCGAGGAATTGATGCCTGAGGACGAATTCGATATTGAATATGAAGAAGTGATGGTTGATGGAGGCTCAGATGGATTTGGAGCTTCAGAAATAGTATCTTCACTATCGATGAATGCTTTTTCAAATGTTGGAGTTGAAAATGCACAGCTGATAGGCACCACTTCATTGCTTGAAATGTATCCTTATTCGTTAAGACGAAAAAAGCTCTTGGAGGCTTCAGAAGAGAAACGTCTTTTTGTTAATTTAACTGCGTTTGCAACCAAAGATTTAAAAGGTTTTAAAGAGCACGGAGAGCTCAGCCCACGCTGGATCACTTTCTTCAGCATCCCATTTTACAATATCGATACGGATGCCGCTATTGAGGCAATATCTCAAGCTGCTAGTGGTTTAATGGGTATGGACGGAGATAATCCTCGATTCATTGATTTGAATGATACTCGTTATATAGTTCGCCCGGATGCTTTAGAGTTCCTCGGGGTCGAGTCGGAGTAATTTGCTGGTTAGGCGAGCTGAAACGGCTTTATTGAATTATCTTTTTGAATGATTGAGAGTGCTTCTGTTTCTGAGTGTCGCATGACAGTTCTTTCAGCTTCAGTCTTATCATTTAAGCCATGCAAGTGAAGCCAACCGTGGACTAAGTAAAGCGTTATTTCTTCGCTTATATTTGTTTTGAATATTTCTGCGTTTGAGCGTGCCTCATCTATGGATATAAATATCTCACCTGAGAATCCTTGTAATGGGTCTGCGGGAAATGTGATGACATCCGTGGGCGAGGGGTCATTTAAGTAAGCTGCGTGTATTTGGCAGATAGTTGCATCGTTCACAAATACGATAGATAAAGTCCCAGGCTCTATCGTGAATTTTGATTTTTCTAAAAGCTCACAAATCAAAGTGGTTGAAAGTTCAGGTTCTATCAAACCCTCATATTGATTAGAAATTTCTAATTCTATTGAATGCATTTAAAAGATTTCTCTTTAGGCCTCGGACTCAATTTCTGAATCTTTTGGATATTCTATCCTCGTATGAAGCATGTTCAATAAAGTCCGAGTGAAGCTTGTTTTAATCTCGTGGAGCTCTTTGAAGGTAAGGGGGCATTCGTCAAGTTGTCCGTCTTTGATTCGGCTGTCAAAGATCCCGTCAATCAGTTCTTCTATTGCTGGCTGTGTGACTTTTTTTAGCGAACGACTTGCCGCTTCTACTGCATCAGCAAAGAATATGATGGCACTCTCCTTGAATCGAGGCTTAGGCCCATCATAACGATAGGTAGATTCGTAGATGGAGTCATCGGAGGGGGTATTTTGGTACTGCGATGGGGTTCCATTCTCTTCGATAGATTTTTGCTTTTTGGACTGATGGTAAAAATATTTAATTAAGCTTGTGCCGTGATGCTGCTTTATAATATCGATGATAACTTTGGGCAGACCTTCTTGCTTTGCTATTTCTACGCCTTCTTTCACATGCGCTTTAATGACGAGTGCACTCATTGAAGGATTCCGTTCATCATGTGGGTTAATACCTCGTTGATTTTCTGCAAAGTATTCTGGCTTAACTAATTTCCCGATGTCATGGAATAGGCAACAGACTCTGCAAAGCAAGGGATTCGAGCCAATGGCATCCGCTGCATTTTCTGAGAGATTTGCGACCATTAAGCTATGATGGTAAGTGCCGGGTGCCTCAAACTGCATTTTCCTAAGGAGTGGGTGATTGAAGTCGGTCAGCTCTAATAAGGTTATGCTTGTCGTTATTTTAAAGACTTGTTCTAGGATAGGGAGGAGTCCAACCGTGGTGATTCCCGTTATCAGGCCAATGATGGTTGAACAGATTATTTGCTGGGAAATTAAGGTTGGTGAGGCCTCATTCAGTAATGAAACAATGATGTATCCTAGAGCTGAAGCAACTCCTGAGAGTAAGCCTGCTCTTAATAATTTTGAGCGACTTCTTATTTTAAAAGAGGCATATACGCCCACTACTCCGGGTAAGAAAGTGATGAGCATTTGTTCGATAGAATTATCAAAACCTAGGCTGAACAATACCGAAATTAAGAGAGCCGTGAGGATCCCAGGGACCGATCCCACTAGAACGGCCGTCAGCATTGGCGCTAAAGCAATCGGCATTAAGTTCGGTATCAGGGCAATTAATGGTTCGTTATTAAAGAAGAGTGATTGTCCTGATTCGATAATGATTCGAAAGATTATAAGATTAAGGACTATCGCAACAGCGGAAACACTTAAGATTGTTTTCTTATCTGTTTTAGATTTTAGACTGTAGCGAATGAAGAGTAAAAGTGTAATCAGTAAAATTGAAGTTAGAAGTAATCGTCCAATAAAGAGTGAGTTGAAGACCATAGAATCCCCCTTAAGCTCAAGGTCTTTGGCTTTGTAGGCTTTGAACTTTTCCATTTCAAATTGACCAATGGTTTGCCCAGGAGCGATTAAGGTATCGCCTTGTTCATGGGCTATTATCTGTGGTGCTATATCTTTTATGGATTGTTCAATAGCTTGATTTGTTTCTTCTTCGCTGAAGATCAAGTTAGGCTGGAGTCCATTCTTGAATAAGTTAAATAATAATTCGGAGATTGCTTCATTTTTTGAGAGTGCATTGATTGAAACCTTTAGACTGATTAAAGCATCCTCTAAGGATTTAGCCTCAGCTCCGCTCTTTTGGACATCGGATTCCCTTATCTGTAAGAAAATGGTCCCGGAGTTCGGGTTATTTGTCAGTGTTTTGTTGTAGATACCATCAACATAGAGTTCCTGGAGGGCTTGGAGCCCCTCATTCAATAGTTTAGCTCGATCTTTAGGTGAGGTCTCCTTGAATAATTTTATAATGGATTCACTTTCAATATCAAAGGCTTGAGCTTCAATCAGTGTCTTTAGGTGAGCTTCAAGGTTGATTAGAGATTCTGCATTTTCGGAATCTTTCTTTGATATCTTATTTTTAGCGTAAGCATTTTTGATAGACTCAATAAAAGCATCAAACTCATTAAAGGCATTTTCTGATTTGATATAGATAGGGGGCGTTTTTGAGCGAATCTTTTTGGCAATTTTATCCGCTGAGAGGGAACTTTCATATTCAAATGAAAAATCAGCCACGATGCGCTCCTTTGCTTGCTCTTTAAGAATAATGTTTTGCCCTTTATTCTTCTGACCTAAGAAGCTTATTAAAATGATTAATATTCCGAATGAAATAAAAGTAGCGCTTTCAAGAATATGCTTAGGCCTCAGGCCTTGAATAAGCTTTTGAAAAGTAAGCTTTTTGGAATTTCGCTTACTAGTACTCGAACCTTTTTTTGCGGAGCTTTGTTTTTTTATCATAGATATTGTATGTATCTGAGCGTCTATACTATTGCTCAAAACATAAAAATTAACTCATATAATGGTGTTTTTTACGCGCACGTCTATTGTTTTTTTACCCTCTAATGACAGTGTTCTCTAAGCTTCTTCCACATGTTTTCCAAGGCTTCCGGAAGTACACGGGTATTGCTAATAACCGGCATGAAGTTATGGTCTCCCTCCCATCTAGGGACAATATGGCCATGTAAGTGTACGGGGATTCCAGCACCTGCTGCTTTGCCTAGATTAAAGCCAATATTGAAACCATTGGGGCTTAAGGCATCCGATAATATCTTTTTGCCATAAATAATTAAGTCCATCAGCTCGTTTCGCTCGGCTTTAGTCAAATCGGATAGATCTGCGACTTCCCGATAAGGTAATACTAGAAGATGCCCTGCATTGTAGGGGTATAGATTAAGTAGGATACAAGCATCAGTGCCCTTATGGAGAATCAGCTTTTCTTCGGCATCCGCCTCTTTTAGATTAAGAAAAGGGTTTTTCGAATCTTTAGACTCTTTTTGGGATACGATATAAGGCATCCTCCAATAAGCGTGCAGTCGTTGGTCGTATTTATTACTCCTAGGTTCCATAATTATGATATTGGCACTGATTTAAGGTTCGTCTAATCAAAACTTCATTTTTCGATCTTTAAAAGACAACTATTGACGAA
>CAJWRZ010000004.1 GCA_913045955.1 uncultured Puniceicoccaceae bacterium | reverse complement strand
TACTGTCGCCAGAATACGAAGACTGGAATTTATCATACCCTTCATTACTAAATAAGCTAAATGTTGAAAGTTTCCCGATTAAGACTACGCCTTTTTGGATATTTGAGTGCCTTAACAAACGATCGTTTAAATTAATTCGCCCTTGCTTGTCGCATGTAAAGCTATGGGCCATGGACATTAGCTCCGTGATGGCGTTTTGGCCGGCTAAGTCTCCTATACTGATCTGCGATATCCTAGATTCTAATTGCTCGACCATTTTAGGCGGATAAACTGATATATTTCCGTCTGGAGTCGGCAGTGCTAGGAAACTTAACTCTTTACCGCCTTCAGGAATATTTGGGCGCCAGCTTGGTGGGATCGCCAAACGACCCTTTTCATCGATATTCCGATGAAACTCCCCCACAAAGTATGTCGATTCACTTATTTCCATAGTTGATTTGTCCCAATATTCACCATTTATCCCCATTTTGACCCACCAAGTCAAGGAATTTTATAATTTATAGTAGAAAAACTTAATTTTAAGCCTAAGTCCTTGGATCAGATGTGTTTCAATGACCTTATTTAGGCCCTTAGATTTCGTGGATCAATTCAGCTTGTAAAACTTTTAGTGCTTTACATATCAATATATCTATATCTATTGATATGTATGGGATCAGCAACTATTTGCTCTGCAATCAACGAAGGAAAGAATACATTCTCCTTGGAGTTCTTTCCGCCGAAATCAGAAAAAGCTGCCGAGCAACTCTTAATAACCTCTCAAGAGCTCAGAGAATTAAATCCTGATTTTGTCTCAATCACTTATGGCGCAGGCGGCACGACTCGGGAAACCACCTTTAAATATGCAGAACATTTAAAAAATGATTTTGATTATAAAGTGATGCCGCATTTAACCTGCGTGGGTCATTCTAGGGAAGAAATACTCGCCATTTTGAATCGCTACTCCGCTTCCAATATAAAAACGATTATGGCACTTAGGGGTGACCCACCCCTTGGCGAAACAAACTTCTCCCCTCACCCTGAAGGCTTTAAATTCGCAAGCGAACTGGTTGATTTTATCGATAATCAGAAATTAGATTTTGAAATCGGAGTTGGGGGTTACCCAGAAAAGCATCCAGAGGCTCCCTCCATTGAGCAGGATATTGATAATTTAGAAAAAAAAGTCGCGGCCGGGGCTGATTTTATAACTACCCAGCTATTTTATAATAATGATCATTATTTTGAATTTGTTAAACGGTGCAGAAGTAAAAAAATCGAATGCCCTATCATACCAGGCTTGATGATTCCGAATAATCTAGAACGCGTAGAACGATTCTGTGCTTTTTGTAATGCGGAATTTCCGAAAGCCTTAAAAGCCCTCATGAAAGCTGCAAACAATGATCGCGAAGCCCTTAAAAAAATAGGCGTTGAGTGGACCTTTAATCAGATAAAAACCCTTATAGAAAATGGTGCACCTGGCATTCACTTGTATATTTTAAATCAATCAGAAATGGCTTTGTTGTTATACAAAAAGCTTAAAGAAGAAAATATCCTTAATCGATAATTCAGCATTCCATTTAATGAGTGACAGCTCTGAGAATCGTCTCAATCATTGTGTACAGACCTCAACAAATGAAGCCACTTAAAGGAAAAACTATATTGCTACTCGAAGACGAAAACTTAATGCGTCGGAAAATAGCTAATTACCTCGAAGAAGTCGGGGCTGATGTGACTGAAGCTAAAAATATTGGCGCGGCGAAAGACTTATTGGCGAGTCAAAAATTCGATTTTGCCTTACTTGACATCAATTTACCGGATGGCACGAGTATAGATCTACTGAAGCAAAATGCAGTACCTGAAGGTACGATCATTATAGTAATGACCGCCGATCCAACTATGGATACGGCAATCAAAGCTTTAAAGCTAGGGGCTAAAGATTACTTAACTAAGCCCGTAGCACCCCCGGAAATCCTCATGGCAATCAAGCAATGCCTTCAATCTCAGAAGCATGAAAGGATCCAAGAATTTAAAAAAGCAAAAAGTAAAGGCACTGAATTTATCTTTGGTGATAGCCTCGCGGATATTAAAGCACAACTAGTTCACTTATCAAAAAAAGAGCAACTTATTGAGGACTCGCTCCCTCCCCCAGTTTTAATTGAGGGAGAAACCGGCACAGGCAAATCAGCCCTAGCAAAATGGATTCACCAAAATAGTCCTAGGGCAGAGAAAGAATTTGTTCAGATCAATTGCGCAAACCTTCAGGATTCAATTGCAGAATCAGAACTATTTGGTCATGAGAAAGGTGCCTTTACGGATGCCAAAAATATGCGCGTTGGATTATTTGAAGCGGCTGATGGTGGAACTTTATTTTTAGATGAAATCGCTTCACTTCCAGAAAAAGTTCAAGCAAAAATACTCACAATCTTAGATGATGGTCTTGTACGTAGGGTGGGTGGTAACCGAGAGATTCCGGTAAATGTTAAAATTATTGCTGCTTCCAATATTGAGCTCCATGAATTGGTCGAAGCTGGCAAATTCAGGAGTGACCTATTCTTTCGACTTGATTTAATAAGAGCTAAGCTCCCTCCCTTGCGGGACAGAGGTAAGGATATCCTTTCTATAGCTCATTCAATAATAAATAAGTTAGCTCCAAAATATAAATTAAAATCATTTGAGCTGACTCCTCAATGTATTGAAAAAATTAATGCTTATAATTGGCCAGGTAACATCAGAGAATTATCTTTTGAAATTGAAAGAGCTCTTCTCTTTTCCAACGAAGATCAGATAGAGCTATTAAAAAACTTAAATTTAGAGGCGCAGGATGCCGACAGCCTAAATGCCGGTTCAATTCTTCCTGATTCCCATTTCTTGATTCCTGAAACGGGCTTTAATTTAGAGACGCATATATTGAAGCTGATTAATAAGACACTTGAACAATGTGATGGCAATGTTTCAAAAGCTTCAAGGCTACTTGGTGTATCAAGAGATTATCTGCGCTACAAATTGAAAAGCAATTTGGGGCAAAATACCCAGCTATCCGAATAATCTTAGACTTAAGTGGGTTAAAATACCCAAAAAGCAGTCTAGGGGTAAAACAAAAAACGGAATAATTTTTCACAAAACATTAATAGACAACAACTTAATAAAAAATATTGAGGTTGGCATGAAAGATGTTATATTTAATCTAGAAGTAATAATTAAATACAAATATGAATATGAATCTAAATATAATTAAAAAATACAGCTTAGTGGCTTATGCATTCGCTTTTATTTTTACTAGCTTATCCCTTGAAGCTAAATTCGGCCACCACAAGCCTTACCATTATAATAAACCGCCAGTGGTTGAATTGAACGATGAACTACAGGCTCAAAGAGAAGCCCTTAAAGCGGCTCGCGAAGCACTGAACACTTCTCGTAAAGCAGTGATCGAAGCACTTTCAGAAGATGCGACTAAAGACGATAAAAAGGCAGCTATCCAAGCTTTCAGATCAGCGAATTCTGAGGCAATTTCAGCACTGAAGGCTCAGTCAAAGCAGTTACGTAATGATGTAAAACAGTACATTGAAGACCAAGGTATCGAGATTCCAGAACGCCCAAATAAAGGATTTTCTAAAGAAGAAATCCGTGAGCACATCCGTGAGCATAAGCAAAAACATAAAGAAAAACGGGAAGCCTTTATCGGTCTTAAAGAAGAAGCAATTGCAGCTCTAACTGCGGGTGGCTTAACTGAGCCGACTAAAGATGAAATCCGCGCAAAAATCAAAGAAATCGTTGCACAAAGAAAGGCTGATTCCAGTGAATCTAACGAAGCAGCGCAAAGCACTGCTCGTGCCGACTAATCTAGTTTTTTTAATCCTGGGGAGGGTGATAAAGTGAGAAGGGAATAATTTCCTTTCTCACTTTTTTTTATCTGCTACAAAGAGGTTCATCACTTTTATCTCTAAAAATCGAATCTCTTTGAAATCCTCCCTCCTACTACTGCTGAACTTAGCAGTCTTCGATCCATTATCCGCTCAGTCTGAATTAACCAATGATTCAGAGTTTAATGAATCAAACTCCTCGTATACCCTCACGGAGGAGGAAGCAATTGCTTACATTGATGCCTTATCCGAAGATAGTTCATATTTCGAATACGGTATGAAGGGTAGCTGGATTCAATCCATTGAAATAAGCCCAATTTTTGGGCATATCAGCAACCCACTATATTCCAGTTACAATCCTAGAGAAACTAATGTACGAGGGCATCGATTAGAAGGATTCCTTACAAATATACCCGAGCCTCAAGAAGATAAGTGGCTGATATTTTATGAATTAGAAAAACTTAATTATGTTGAGCAATTAGAGGATGTAGACGACCAAAAGCATGGCTCGTTCTTCATAAGCCGGGCTGATGCAATCAATCAAAATTGGGCCGAGGCAACGGAAATTTTTTATTACTATTCAGAGTCTGCATTAGATTTGGCACTCGAAGATCAATTAGAAATTGAAAGTAGGAATAGTGAAATAATCCTAGGTTATATTGCCCAAAAATTCGAATATGCATTATCGCCCAGAAAAAGCATTGAAGGTCAATTAGGCATTAAAAACATTCAATTACTCAATACGTCTGGTGACTTCAATGAATACTCCCTTGAGCTCAAATATCTTATGAAATCAGAGGATCGGCAGCTTGAGATCAACCTTTTCAATCATCAAAAAGATTATCTCTTTGAAAATAAAAGGGCTATTAACGGGATTGGGTTCAGCGCTAAGGCTAGTTTTGATTTCAACGAATGGCTGAGAAATTCGACAAGTATAAAACTTTGTGAGTGGCATGGGAATTCCGATGGTTACGACAATAAAACAGCCTACAATATAACAAATAGAACCCATTTAGCACTTAAAGATTGGGACTTAATCCTAAATCTTTTTTACAGTAAAAAAGATTATTCAGAGCGCTATTTATTAAATAATGACCTCGACGATAACGCATTTGATGAGCCTTACCACTTTGATACTTATGGTATAAATTTAACAGCTGAAAAAACGCTGAATGATTCTTTTGATTTCATTATTCAATATGAGTATGAGGAAAACCGTAGTCAGAGTAACGATGAAGATTACGACATTGAAAAGTTGCTCTTAAGCTTAAGGTATACTTTTTTATAAAGAATGAATTTTTCTAAAGTAACATTCTCAAGAATCTTATCAAACAAGCAATTTTGGATTCTACAGACTACCCTTTTATTAACGCTTTCGGCAATTGCTTATGCGATCACCTCCGCACTTCTAGAGGAGATTAAATCAGGCATGCTCAGCCGTGATGCTGAGGCCATAGCACTGACAATAAATACCGCTCTAGACCAGAAAGCTTCATCTTATGAAGAATTAGACGAAGTGCAATTGATCGAAGATGTGCTTAATAGCTTGGCTCAAAGCCGTGCTCTATCGATTAAAATATTTGATTACCAAGGTTTTTATATATGTGGCCTTCCTGAGAATATCTTAAACCCGCAATTAGATCCCTCTATTTTAGAACTACTTGAAGATTCAAGCCACATGGCTTATTTAATTGAAGACCCAGCGTCCGAATCGCCCCAAATAGACTCCTATGTTCAAATCTCTTACGAGGAAATTCCTATGGGGTATGTTCGCTATATAATTTCAGGTGAAGGTTTTAGCGAAGCTTATAATTCGTTAGAGGATCAAATATTTAATAAAAGCATCTTCTTGGTGTTATTGGGCTACAGTGCATTATCCTTTTTAATCTGCCTTAACTTTTATAAATCAATACGAGGTACCCTCTTATTGGAAAAGCAGCATAGAATTCTAGAGAAAACAAACCACCAGCTTATTTTTGCCTCAAAAACAGAAGCCGTCGGCTCAGTTGCAGCCCACTTAGTCCACGGTCTAAAAAATTCTCTTTCAGAAATTTCCCTATTCCTAGAAAGCCAAAAACAATCAGAAAACCAGAACGAGCGTCATGCAGCCTACGAAGCCCTAGCAAAAGCCAATAGTATTGTCAGTGATGTCATTCAAATCTTTCAGGACACAAACTCAGTCCAATTCAGTGAACTCTCAGTTAGAGAATGGATGGAAGACCTTCACCCTCAATTAAATGAATTAGTCAGCTCGAATACAATAACGCTGAATTTAGATATTCGCACGGATGCACCGATCACCATACGCCAAGCATCAATCGCTACTCTCGTGATAAAGAATCTTCTGCAAAATGCTATAGAGGCAGATACATCAGAGAATACAATCCGCTTAGAAGCCTACAATGATCAGGACGGTTGCTTGAAAATATCGATTCAAGACAACGGGACTGGGATCAGTACAACTAACCAGGACACTTTATTTCATCCGAAAATAAGCAAAAAAGAAAATGGATCCGGAATCGGTCTAGCCTTAAGTCGATCATTGATGCGATCCATCGGGGGTGATTTATATCATTGCGCAGAATACTCAAATGGAGCTAAATTCATTTGTATATTAACCCCTTAAGCCAAACTTTGATGAATAATTGGACTCCTCCCCTGGCAATTTTCATACTCCTAATATTCACCCTCATACCTCAAAGCTACTCAGCTGAAGGTGATCTATTGTGGTTTTATCAAGCAAATGGAGGTATCCGGTCAACTGTCACTGAAGATACAGCCGGCAGAATATTTTTTGGAACGCGAGTCACTCAGTCGAACGGTTCTTCAAATACCTATGATGGAACATTTTACTGCTTTGATCCAAGCGCAAGTAACTTTAATACAGCCGCGCCTGCTCCACTTTGGCAATTCTCAGGTTCTACTGATTGGATCGATTCTACAGCCGCTATCGGGATCAATGGCGTTGTCTACTTCACAAGCTGGGACGACAACATTTACTCGTTGAATGCAACTACCGGTGCGCTAATTAATTCTTACCAAACCGTAGGTTGGATATTTTCTTCGCCATGTGTCGGGCCCGATAATCGAGTGTATGTCGCCTCCTCTGATGGTTTGGTTTACTGTTTGGATAGCACTTTGAGCACTCTAAACTGGCTACATCCGATTGGTAGTACCGTAGATGCCTCTCCCTGTTTAAGTTCAGAGGGCACTTTATATTTATGCGATAATGCAGGTTATGCCTACGCCTTGGATACGCAGACAACGGATGATGATCTAAGGCTTAAATGGGAATTCCAAGTGGATGAAATTTTAGCACCCGAAGAACTAAGCTCAAAAATCAGAAGCTCACCAACTGTCGATGAAGACGATAATATCTATTTCGGGTCTAGAAATCATATATTTTATGGCATTGATTCTAATGGCGCGCCCTTCCTAGAAGAAAGCACATCCATTAAGGGAATCAATCTAGGTGCAGTGATTAATGGATCTCCAATCATTGATTCTGAAGGGCGAATTTATATATTCAGTGGGAATGGGGTACTCCACGTATTGGATTCAATGGGCGTGAGCCTTTACCAAATGATTCTCGGAGATACAGACATGAGCACCCCAGTGATTGCTGCTGATAATACTGTATATGCAGTGACTTATGCCTCAGGAACTGGGACTGACATCATTTCCGAAGTGTGGTCTATAAATGTAGACACTCTCAGTGCTCCTTATGGACAAATAGATCCAAACAACCCGAATCATTCCAGCGTTGAACTGAGCATCCAAAAAATCATTACAAATATTGAAGGCGCTGTCACCGCATCCCCTTATATCGCCTCTGATGGAACCCTCTATATTACGACTGAAGAGGGATATTTATATGCTTTTGAAACAGGTAAGAGCCCCAGCATTAGTGGTTGGCCACAATTTCGGAGAAACGATCGCCATACCGCTTATTTTAATCACCAGCCAATCACCCAAGCCGCTCTCACAGAGGCGATTTTTGCCCAAGAAAATATCGCTCTAAATATCCGGCCCGAACAAGGGGTCACTACTGGCAATGCCTGGAGTTTTAACGGGGCTTTTACGAGCGATACCGAGGCCTTGATTCGAATTGAAAGTCCCAACCTAAATGACGTGGGTACCTACAAGCATTATTTAGATAATGGCGCCATCCAAACACCCGTAAACTCAAGTCCCCTAATACTATTATCCGATACTTTCATAAATGGAACCTTCACATGCAGTGCAACTATCCCGACTGCTTATAGCACAAATGCAGCTCCACAAATCTCGCTCAGCACCCCTAATAACTTTATAAATGCCACAAGCTTCACGACGAGCTTAAGTAATCAAAATACAACCTTTACTTGGTCTTCAGATGCTAATTCGGAAGATAAAAGTTTTTTTAGGATTTTATATCAATCTAATTAGATCTTTAAAAATAGGAGCCAATTTAATGGCGGAGACGGTGGGATTCGAACCCACGGAACCCTTTCGAGTTCGCATCTTTAGCAAAGATGTGCTTTCGGCCACTCAGCCACGTCTCCATCACAGAAAATCAAAGTAAAACGAGCCATCTTTAAAGATCAACCGAATTTTTATAAAAGCCCCATCGATTTATGAAAATGCCCAAAGACTTAGCTGTGATGGTACTTTGAGCCATTATTAATCGAAACTGCCCGGTAAAGCTGTTCAGTCAAAAGTAAGGCAGCCATTTCGTGGGTGAAGGTCATGGGCGATAAGGAAAGTAACTGATCGGCCGATGCTTTGACCGCTTCACTCAGACCATAGGCGCCACCAATAATAAATAGAGCATGTTGACCTTGGAGATCCTTCACGGTCCTGGCTAATTGAACCGAACTCATGCCAGGCCCTTCCTCGGATAAAACAAAAACCTTAGCACTAGGGCGCTTATTGATTAATCCCAACATGCGCTGACCTTCTGATTCTACTGTGCCATCGGAAAGAATTATACTTTCTATTTTGCCAGTTCGCTTCAGCCTTGATTGG
The DNA here is from genome assembly GCA_913045955.1 of uncultured Puniceicoccaceae bacterium. Taxonomy (GTDB): domain Bacteria; phylum Verrucomicrobiota; class Verrucomicrobiia; order Opitutales; family Coraliomargaritaceae. The sequence goes on along the minus strand of CAJWRZ010000004.1, from coordinate 26,762 downwards.
TAGTCTTTCACTAAAGTATGGATCGGAGCACTTTTTAATTTTCCAACAGAAACTACGGTGAAGTTGAACATATCAATATCAAATTAGACTTCGCCTTTAATCTGACGCGCGTAATTGGCCACTGATTTAAAAAGTGTATCAGCAAAAGAAGCTACAGTGACGAGGATTCTTTGTACTTCCGTATCACTAAAAACGATGGCCTCCCCCGACCTGAATTCTTTTTTCTCATCGACAACTCGGGCGACAGGCTTACCCGATTCTGAATTTCGTTCACCCACCTGTAATCGCTTTATTATAATCTGCAAAGAGGGCTGATCACCGAGGTATTCAGCTTTAAGAATCCCACCATTTTCGACTAAGGCCTTTAGTGCAATTATTAGGGAGAGCATCGAATCTTCATAGCCCGTTTTTAGGCTGTATTCATTTTCAAGGAATTTAAACTTATCAACTAGAGGTATTTTAAGAAAATCATTGTGGCGAGACTCAGCTCGTTTGCGAGCAGCTGCAGCCACTTTTTCCGCTGCATTACTTTCCTTGAGTAAAGCAAAGAAGAAATGACTATTATTTAAAGCACTCACCGTAAGTCCTAAAGAATCATTGATCACCTGCCGAACCATTAAATCTCTAGCGTAGGCCTGCATCTGCTCAAAATTCTGATGCCGATTCCCCGAAGGCATCATCCGAGGTGCCGAAGAACGCCTCTTATAAGCAGGCTCTTCTACTGCTTCCCTAGAAGCTAGATTGAAGGCCAACATATCCGCATGTCGCTGCAAGCCATCCATAAAATTTTGCGCAACTTGCCCTAGATTCAACTGCTGGACTTTTTTTTGATCATCAGGCGATTCATTCATTTTAAAAAATTATTAAAGTTTTTGTTTTCTGACAATAACGTAATATTTCTATTACAAAGCAAGTGATTCAACTTGCAGATAACAAATTCAACTTGAAGATAATGATTTCAATTGATAACTAAATCTTATCGTTAAAATGAATCTACGCTTCATTGCTACATCACTCTTACTACTAAAAATAGCACTCAGCCTTGGGTGCTCTCCAGCACAAACAAATGTAGAACGAGGGATTCTTGAGCAAGAGCTCTATATAGGCATTGGCACTGAGCCCTCCGGTTTAGACCCACATTTAGTTTCAGGAATGACTGAACACTACGTATTATTGTCTCTATTCGAAGGACTTACGACTTTAGACCCCAAAACACTCGAAATTCTCCCCGGGGTGGCCCGCTCTTGGAGCGTTTCCGAAGATGGCTTGAGCTATACATTCGATTTAGACCCTGAAGCGCGCTGGTCGAACGGAGACTCCCTCACGGCCTATGATTTCATTTTCTCCTATCAACGGATACTCAGTCCTGAACTAGGAGCACCCTATGCCTATATGCTCTATGCCATAAAAGGAGCTGAAGCCTTCCATAAAGGCAAAATACAAGATTTTTCAAGCGTAGGTATTCGCGCCCCTAATCCCCAAACTCTATGTATTGAATTACACTCGATTACCCCCTACTTCCTAACACTTCCGACTCACTTTACTTGGTGGCCCGTCCATAAGTCGACCATCCTAAAACACGGTGCGATGACCGACCGCATCTCCAAATGGACCCAGCCGAAGCACTTTGTTGGGAACGGGCCCTTTGCTTTAAAGTCTTGGCGCCTCAATAATATGATTAAAGTTGAGAAAAACCCTCATTACAGAGCTCAAAATTCAGTTCAGCTTAATGGAATTCACTTTCTACCGATAAATCTAGAAACTGAAGAGCGTGCTTTTAGGGCTGGGCAAATTCACCTAACTTCAGGCATACCAATCGCACGTATTGATTGGTATAAAAAAGAAAGACCCAAGAACATCCGTTTTGATCCTTTCTTAGGAGTTTATTACTATTTGATCAACACCTCAAAAGGCCCACTCAAAGATCCGAAAGTCCGAAAAGCTTTGGCTTATTCTATCAACCGCGAACAGCTCACTGAACACGTACTCAAAGGGGGGCAAAAACCAGCCTATCATTTCACTCCACCGAATACCGGCGGCTACACCTCCAATGATTGCTTCTCCTATGATCCAGAAAAAGCCCGACAGCTTCTCGCGGAGGCAGGATATCCCAACGGGCTTGGATTCCCGGAAATTGAATTCTTATACAATACCTCAGAATCTCATAAAATTATTGCCGAAGCGATCCAACAAATGTGGAAAAAAGAATTAGGTGTTGAGATCACTTTATATAACCAAGAATGGAAGGTCTATCTCAGCTCTAGGCAAGCGGGTGATTTCGATATTGCTAGATCCTCTTGGATTGGAGATTACCTAGACCCCTACACCTTCTTAGGCTTAGGCGAATCCGATTCGGGGAATAACCACAGCCTTTGGCAAGACTCAGTCTACGATGAAATCTTAAGCCAAGCGACCCAAAGCCTAGACAAAAAAATGCGATTTGAATCATTCCAAAAAGCGGAAAATCACTTAATTGAAGCGATGCCCTTTATACCTATTTTCTTTTATGTCCGATCACTCTTAATCGACGAATCCGTTCAAGGATGGTATCCCAACACCTTAGATTACCACCCTTACCAGCACCTCTCATTAGAGCGTATTCCCGACTCAATTTAGCAATAATTTCGTGTTCAAATTAATCATAAAACGCCTATTACAGGCAATTCCAACACTCTGGATTATCGCCACGATCACCTTTGTTCTAATGCAACTGACCCCCGGGGGGCCTTTTGATCAAGAAAAGCCAGTCACTCCAGAAGTAAAACTTCTCATTGAAGCTCACTACGGCATGGACCAGCCCATTTACGAACAATACATACGCTTCATAAAAAACCGGCTCATGGGAGATTTTGGTCCTTCGTATAAGTACATCGGTTGGGATGTCGATGAGATCATCGCCCAATCATTTCCGATTTCTTTAGAGTTAGGCTTTTACGCTTTGATCATCGCTCTAATAATAGGTGTTCCTCTCGGAGTTTTTGCCGCACTTTACCACGGAACAAAAATGGAAACCCTACTCATGGGAATCGCCTTACTTGGCATCTGTTTACCCGCCTTTGTTTTAGGCCCTCTACTTTTGCTCATCTTCAGCACTGAGCTTGGGTGGTTCAATACCTTCGGTTGGAATGTCGCAAGCGATCGAGTATTACCGGCCGTCACGCTAGGCTTATTCTATGCCGCATTCATTGCACGCTTAACACGAAGTGGAACCCTTGATGTGCTCAAGCATCCCTATATTCAGACTGCCCGCGCAAAGGGGCTGAAAGAATCCAAAGTTATTTGGATCCATACCTTGCGCTCTTCGCTCAGCCCGGTAGTCGCCTATTTAGGACCCGCAGTCGCCGGAATGATCTCGGGATCATTCGTCGTAGAAACCTTGTTCTTTATTCCTGGCTTAGGCAGTTTCTTTATCAATTCAGCTTTTAATAGAGATGATACAATGGTCATGGGAACGGTTCTATTTTACGCCGTTTTAATCATTGCATTCAATCTAGTCGTCGACCTTATCCAAATTTGGATGAACCCAAAAATTAAACGTGATTAGTACAAAAAAAGAGAAAGAATCCCTATCTAGGAATACCCAAATAAATAGGCTGGGGCTTTGGCATCATTTAACCCAATCGAATCATGCTCGGATTGGTTTTATTTTGTTTTCAGCCATCACACTTATCTGTTTTTTAGGGCCCTTTTTTCTCGATCAATCCTTCGATTCTACCGAACTAGAACTCGGGGCAAGTCCTCCAAGTTTAGAACATTTTTTCGGAACCGATACCCTAGGAAGAGACTTACTGATCCGCACTTTAATCGGCGGACAAATCTCACTATTAGTTGGATTCTCAGCGACCGCAGTAGCACTTCTAATCGGTGTTACTTACGGAATGATTGCCGGATATATTGGCAAAAAAACAGACATCATCATGATGCGTTTTGTCGACACGCTCTACGCCTTACCCTTCACCATCATGGTAATATTACTGACGGTCTTATTGGGCCGTAGCCTAATCCTGATTTTCTTAGCGATCGGTGCGGTAGAATGGCTGACTCTCGCCCGAATTGTTAGAGGTGAAACAATCAGCATAAAGACTCAACCCTATGTTGAAGCAGCACAGCTCAATGGCTTAGCGCACCATAAAATTCTCTATAAGCACATCTTGAGAAATCTGATCAGTCCAGTAATTGTTTTTGCCACATTAACAATTCCATCCGTAATTTTACTCGAGTCAGTGATTAGTTTCTTGGGATTAGGGGTGCAAGCGCCGTTAGCCTCTTGGGGTAGTTTGATCAATGAAGGCGCTCAAAAATTTGATATATATCCTTGGCTACTTATTTTGCCTTCAATCTTTTTTTCTCTAACCATTCTATCCCTTAACTTTATCGGTGACGCCTTTAGAGACGGCTTAGATGCGAAAAATTAAGGGAAGAATTAATCCTTAATCACCCCTTCAATAGTCGTTAAACGCGCCTGCTTTTGTCCCAGCTTAGGTATACAGGCAATCAGTGCTTTAGTATAACTATGTTGAGGATCTGAAAGCACTGATTCCACCGACCCTGATTCCACGATTGAGCCTTGATACATCACTAAAACTCGATCAGCAAAACCTTTAACGATCCCAAAGTTATGAGTGATTAAAAGAATACTCATACCAAGTTTAGCCCTTAAATCCCTTAAGAGATCTAGTATCTGTGCCTGTATCGTAACATCTAAAGCCGTCGTTGGTTCATCGGCTACCAGTAGCTTAGGCTCGCAAGCTAAAGCCATAGCAATGACCACCCTTTGCTGCATGCCTCCACTTAATTCATGAGGATACGCATTGAAGCGGCTCTCCGCATTTTGGATGCCCACCAAGTCTAACAGCTCCACAACCCTGCTTCTTACGTCACTTATATCTGGCCGATGCAAATGCACCGCCTCAGCTATTTGATAGCCCACGGTAAAGACAGGATTTAAAGAGGCCGATGGCTCTTGAAAAATATAAGCAATGCCACCACCCCGAACTTTCCTTAAAGCCTTTGTGTCCATTGATAAAACCGATTGTCCCTCAAATTCGATCGATCCTGAAACCTCACAACCCGAACCCATCGGTAACAATCGGGTCAGCGCCAAACAACTGACACTTTTTCCGCTACCACTCTCCCCTAAAATCGCCACGGTTTCCCCACCTGATTGGATAGAAAAATCAATCCCATGAACCACCTCATTCATTGAACCACCTGACTCATTTGAACCAAAGGCAATTTTCAAATCCTCAACTTTTAATAATTCTTTCATAGATTTTTCTTATAATAATAAACTACAGCTTCATTTTTGGATCAACTATATCCCGCAAAACATCGCCTAAAATATTGTAGGCAACCACCGTTATAAAAATAGCCACACCAGGCAGGAGCATCCACCAGAAATTCATAAAGAATACAATCATATTGCCCTGAGACTGCCTTAGCATCAAACCCCACGAAGCTGAAGGTTCAGAAATGCCTAATCCCAAGAATGATAAAGCTGCCTCCGCTAAAATATATCCAGGAATTGAAAGTGTGGCCGCAACAAGCAAGTAACTCGCTAAATTAGGAAGTATGTGGCGCAGTAAGATCTTCCAAACAGGTACGCCAAAACTTTCGGCAGCTAAGACAAAGGGTCGCTTCCTAAGTGATAGCGTCATACCGCGAATAATTCGTGCGGTACCGGCCCAGCCAATCATTGATAATATTACGACAATTATTGTGTATACCTGAACCGGGGAAAGCTCCGGCCGGCTAAAAGCTGAGCGCAAAGCTAGGAGTAAATACAAGCCAGGAATCGACATCAGTAATTCAACAAAGCGCATCCCGACGAAATCAACCCAGCCTCCAAAATAGCCAGCTAATGCTCCAATTATAAAACCTAAGACTAGAGTAATCGATATTCCAATAAGCCCTATAGATAAGGAAATTTGTGAACCGTGTAAAAGCCGACTGAAAATATCACGTCCAGTCGCATCCGACCCAAATAAATAAATTCGGTCGCTAGGATCATCGGTATCTAAACCAAATAAGGCAGTGCTCATCGGAATAAATCCAAGCATTTTATAAGGCTCGGTTTTGACAAAAAATTTAAGGGGTACTTGCTTTCCGTTGTTTTGGTATTCGGCAACACCCACTTGCTTGCGCTCCATTAAATCAACCTGAAAATGCCCTTGGCTGAAACTAATCGAAGAAGGCGGATGATAAGGAGATTTTAAATTTTGCTCCGAGACCGAATACGGTGATATAAAGGGTGCGAAACCCGCTAGACAATAAAGCAGGAATAGAACAACAAAGGCACAAGCGCCTGAGAATCGTTTAAAAATAGGCACGAGCAGTCGCTTAACTAAGATAACCATTAAGTAGCCCATCATCCCAATACAAGCTAAGGCAATGCATCCAACTATTATCAGACCCAGCCATTGCAAAATTCCTACAACATAACCCAGCGCTGTTGGGGCAAAGATTTCCATAAGTATCTCAAGTCCAATCAAACCAAAGAGGAACCCGAATACGATATAGCCATACTTAGAGTTCCTTCCAGAATCTGCTTTTTTATTGGATTCTAAACGAATTCGGGGATCCACCCACCCCAAGAGCAAATCTGCCAATAAATTACCGAAGACCAACATCGTAACCCCTACGAGGATGCCCGCCATAACTACGAATTGGTCCTCACTTATCAGGGCATCGAAAATCAATTGCCCGAGCCCTGGATAATTCATAACATTCTCCACTAGCAAGGCCCCGGAAAGCAAACTTGCAAAGGCATAGCCTAAGGAAGTGATGAGTGGATTGATTGCATTACGAAGTACGTGTACAAACATAATTACTCGCTCCCGCATCCCTTTAGCCCGAGCGGAGGTAACATATTCAGCTCGGACACAATCGATAAAATTAGCGCGCATAATTCGCATAGTTCCGGCGATACCGCCAAGTCCTAAAACAATCGTCGGCAAGATTAAATGATAAGCATAATCTAGAAGCTGCAATCCCTGTGGTAGAAATTCACTCTCCACAGAGGACCGTCCACCCTCAGGGAATAAGCCAGTAACCGCCGCGAAATAAACCGCTAAAATCGCTAGAAAAAATTCAGGAATCGACAAAGCGGCATAAGCAAAAAAGGCCGAGACTTTATCAAATATTGAATCTTTATAGATCGCCGCCAAAACCCCTAGGGGTATAGCAATTGACCAAGCGAAGAGAATCGAAGTTAAGGAAAGTATAAAGGTCGCGGGCACTCTTTGCATCAGGAGATCAAACACCTCGATTTTATAAGTCCAGGATTCTCCAAAATAGGGGCGACCGAGGTATATACCTTTTTCAGATTCCCCGACCCAAGGGCCATATTTTAAAGGCGATACATTCGCTAACCAGTGACCGTATTGAACAAACCAACGCGTTGGATTGCCCTCCGAATCCACTAAGCCTAATTGTCTTTCAGTTTGTTCTATAAATTCAGGAGCGATGTCTTTTGAAGCCCGTGCTTGTGTTAGAAAATCCCCGGGGGATAAATACATTAAAAGGGAGATCAGAAGACTCACCCCAAATAATAAGGGTACCAAAGTTAAGAGTCTTTTAAAAATAAATGCCCACATAATCTAATTATCTAGTACTACTCACTAGCCTCCCATATTTCATCTAAATTCCACAATGCTGTTCCGGCACTAGGGATATATAGATTCTTCCATTTATTTTTTATTCCAACGTAACCGTAAGGGGAATACCCAAAGAGCAAGGGCAACTCTTCCGAAAAAATTGCTTGAACTTCATGCATATAAGCAATCCGTTTTTCACGATCTAAGGTCTGCTCTTGGAGCTCAATTAAAGCATCGATACGCGCTTCCCATTCAGTGGCGGGTTCGACTTGTTCCGGATACCAGAGGTGATATTTACCGCTACTTAAATACAAAGTTTTACTTCCTGAGGGGTCATAGGCGGCGCTGGATGAGCCCCATCCAAGTATCGTGAGATCATAATCAAAAGTACCATCGGTTCTTTTAATTAATGTCGCAAAATCACTTCGCTCTAAGCGAACTTCAATTCCAAGATCTTTCATATTCTCAGCAAAAGTCATTCCGATTTGATCATAGCGGTCACTTTCAACGAGCAATAAATTAAAGCTCACTTCTCGCCCCTCTTCGTCGTGCAAAACGCCCTGATTATCCCAATAAAAACCTGAAGCTTCCAATAGCGCACGCGCCTTCTCTAAGGAATATTCATATTGACGTACCTTTGGATTGTGCCACTCACCTTGTGCGGGTGGAATAATTGAATGCAGTGGCTCACCCTTACCAAAGAGGATGGCATCAATTAAGCCTTCACGATTAAAGCCATGAAGGATTGCTTGGCGAAAACGCTTATCTGTAAACCATGATAATTTAGCTTCCGAGACAAAGGGAACTCCCGCTTCCGACTTTCCTGGGTGCTGGTTAAACCAGAAAAAATTAACACTGGATGAGGGACCTCGGTTATAGATCGTGAAGTCATAAGTTGACTCGCCTTTCCTCACCCATTCAAAATCTTCGGCACCCACTCCAGAGGCGTCACTCTTGCCTGTGGCAAAATGGGCAATTGCTGTGTTTGATTCGGAGACGAATTTCATAACCAAATAATCTATATAGGGAAGCCTTTGCCCAGATTGATCTGCTTTCCAATAATGTGGATTGGGCTCTAATACGAGTCGCTCGCCTGGCTTGTATGAGAAAATTTTAAAAGGTCCTGTTCCGATAATTGTTTCGGGGGATTCAATCGCGGTCTGAGTCGTCCATTGCTTCGTGAATGTGCCCTCCTCAAAAGCGGACCCAAGAATATGTTTGGGCAAAATTGAAATGCCGATGTCGTACAGAAATGGCGCGTAAGTTGTGGGTAATTCAAAGCGCACTGTATGATCGTCCACTTTAGTATATTGGATCGGCTCACCATCAATATGAAATTGCTCATAGTAACGCGAGGGGTACTTCGGTCCAATTAGACCGGTCTTGGGATCGACCACTTCACTTAAAATACAATCAAAGGTAAAAATAACATCGTCAGCTGTAAGTGGCGTGCCATCACTCCACAAAATTCCTTTGCGCAAATAGAAAGTATAGCTGAGCCCATCCGCACTGGTCTCCCAAGCTCTGGCTAATGCGGGTACAAAGGATTCTGTTTTGGGATCAAAGTCAACGAGTCCACTGAGCAATCTCGATAAAACCATCCCGGTACTTAAATTATTCGGAACTAAAGGATGAAAAGTCGTTGGCTCAGTAGTTTCGTTTAAAATAAATATTCCGCCATACTGCCCAATAGCGCAGTCTGAAAAAGCCACTTCTTCGGGCAAAGGAAATTCTGAACGTTCGTAGGATATGACCTGATCGCAGCCAACAAAAAAACAAGCAAGGCAGAAACTAAGACTTAGCTTATAATATAATAAAAATGGATTCATTAGCTTCTAGGATAGATATAATGGGAACTCTTAATTAAAATGCCCTTTTGACAATTCAAAATTCAACCTTGACAAATGCACAACTGTTCACCTAATCATATGTACACCATGAAAGAATTAACTGCTAGACAAATAGAAATGCTGGATTTTATTAGCGACTATGAGTGGCGCCAAGGTTTTTGGCCCAGTATTCGTAACATTCAGGTACAATTTAACTACAAAAGTACCAACGCGGTTATGGGACATCTAAGAGCCCTTGAACGCAAAGGTGCCCTAGAGCGCATTCCAGGACAAGCACGTACTTTTAAGATTAACCGCCCTGATCAGCCTCAAGCCGCTTTTGAGGAGCGCGAAATTCCCGATAATGCCAGTGAAGTCGTTGAAATTCCGGTTTATGGTGCTATTGCCGCTGGATATCCAGACCGAGTTGAATCCTCAGGAGCTATTAGCAAACTTCAAGTAGACATCCAAAATGCAGGCTTCTCAAACCGCAAACAGTCCTTTGCCCTCGAAGTGAGGGGTGATAGCATGATTGATGCTGAGATATACGACGGAGATCGCATCATCATAGAGCCTAGAGAAGCACGCGATGGCGATATTGTAGCCGCCCTAATTGACGGGGAAGTCACTTTAAAACGCCTGATTCAAAAAGCGGGCGAACACCCTTATTTAAAAGCTGAGAATAAAAACTACCCAGAATTGCACCCACTGAATGATTTAGAAGTTCAAGGAGTTGCCAAAGCGGTCGTTCGTGCTTTATAAGGTATTGAATGAAAATAACCTTCGACCACACTAGAATTCGAGTATCGAATCTCGAGGCATCGATTAATTGGTACACTAAAACCTGCGGCTTTGAAGTTTTGAGGCGTACTGATAAGTCTCCCTCGGGCAACCAACTAGCCCACCTTCAAATACCGGGCTCCGCGCATAAATTAGAGCTCACCCACTCTCCTGATTTTAAAGTTCAATTCCCCGAGGATCTGATCCATACCTGCATACGAGTAGAGAATATTAATGACTACTGTGCGTATTTAGAAAGCTTGGACCTAAAGATCGATTTATGGCCTTCGAATTGGCAAGAGAAGTTCGTCGACGGTAAAAAAATGGCTTTTATCACCGATCCTGATGGCTACGAAGTAGAAGTCCTTGAACACTGATCAAGGATTACTCAGAGGCCACGGTCACGATTGCCGTGCAATAAATCCCCTCACCTCGCCCAAAATCAGTCAAGTGCTCGCCACTTGTTGCGGTAATCCCTACATCTTCGATGGGGATTTCAAGTAATTCCGCTACAGATGCACGCATCTTAGGTACTTTAGGGTCAATTTTAGGCCGAAGGCACTCAAGGGCGATCGCAATATGCGTAATAGCATAAGGTGCCAAATCTTTAAGCGCTAGTTTAAGATATTCACGGCTATCCGTAATGCCACTAGAGCAAAGCGAATCCGCTTGAGCCCCAATGATGGTTTTACCGGTAATACTGCTGATTGCATCTGTGATTGCGTGTAAAACAACATCCGCATCGCTGTTACCAGCTAGGGACAATGGGTCATCCCAAGTGACCCCGCCCAATATGAAGGGGCGAGACTCAATCGCTTTGAGTTCGAAGCGGTGGCTATCAATGCCTAAGCCTGTCTTGATTTTAGCCAAAATTATAAATTAGGGAAAAAGCGTTTCTTTTCAATTAGAGCATTCTCTGGACTGTCCGAAGCATGGACCATATTGCGCATTCTGTCCGTGCCTAAATCTCCGCGAATTGTCCCTTTAGGAGCCTCTTCTGAATTTGTAGGTCCGAGCAATTCTCTGACTTTTGCAATCACTGAATCCCCTTCTAGAAGTAAGATTAGAACAGGGCAACTACTCATGAAAGCTTCAATATCCGGGAAAAAAGGCAAATGAGCCACATGCGCATAATGCTCTTTAAGTAAATCACTGCTGAGTGTTTGTACCGAGGAGGCGACAATTTCAAACCCCTCTGCTTCAAATCGGCTGATCACAGCGCCACATTGCCCAGCGCTCATACAGTCTGGTTTTAGAATTATTAAAGTTTCCTGATTCATAGAATTAAGTTTATAAGAGAATTATTATAGGCAAGACAACTTATAAATAGCTCCCTTTAAAAGCCGACTAGAGATTACTCAGATAAAAGGATTACGCATCCATTAATCCGGTTAAATAGTGCTAATTAAAATAAACTTGATCCAAGATCAATTGCACCTTTTTATAATAGATTAATCTAATGGGGGCTTAGCTCAGTTGGTTAGAGCGCTACCTTGACATGGTAGAGGTCGTGGGTTCGAATCCCGCAGCTCCCACCATTAGAAAAAAATAGTCATCTTAAGAAAAAATAGCCCACACACACTATGGAATCACCCAAAAAACAAGGTATCGGCACTTTATCACTGCACGCAGGTCATGCTATAGACGAAACCAACTCTAGAGCAGTACCTATCTATCAGACAACAAGTTACGTCTTCAAAGACTCCGAACATGCAGCCAAACTATTTGGACTTGAAGAGTTAGGAAATATTTACACACGGATTATGAATCCGACTACAGACGTTCTAGAGAAACGCGTAGCTGCACTTGAAGGTGGAGTTGCCAGTCTAGCCCATTCAAGTGGCCAGGCAGCGATCACGAGCGCCATCTTAAATATCGCTAAAGCCGGAGATAACATCGTGTCATCTTCTCAGCTCTACGGAGGAACCTTCAGTCTATTTAAATACACCTTACCTAAACTTGGTATTGAAGTACGCTTTGCTGATGCAGAAAATCCAGATTCTTTTGCTCCATTAATCGATGCGAATACAAGAGCCATTTATGGTGATACGGTTGGCAATCCTAAGCTAAACATATTCCCTTTTGAGGCTATTTCAGCACTCGCTAAAAAAGAAAAATTGCCACTAATTATTGATAATACCGTTGCTTCCCCTGCAGTTTGCCGACCGATTGAACACGGCGCAAATGTAGTGATTAACAGTCTTACAAAATTCCTCGGTGGGCATGGCACGAGTATTGGAGGCATTGTGACTGATGCTGGTAATTTCGATTGGGGCAGTGGCCGATTCAGTCAATTCACCGAGCCCGATAATAGCTACCATGGATTAGTCCATTGGGATGCATTCCAAGCTTTCCCACCGGCAGGTGGAGCGAATATCGCTTACATCATGAAAATGCGCCTTCAATGGCTCAGAGATATGGGTAATTGCGCCGCACCGTTTAATTCATTCTTGCACCTTCAAGGGATTGAGACACTTCATATCAGAATGGAAAGGCATTGTGAGAATGCGATGAAAGTAGCTGAGTTCTTAAACAATCATGATAAAGTTAGCTGGGTGAATTACCCGGGATTAAGCGATAGTCCGCATCATGGCGCTGCGAATCAATACTTTGATTCTAATCATTATGGAGCGCTGGTCGGTTTTGGTCTTAAAGATGGGATTGATGCCGGTAAAAAGTTTATCGATCATCTTGAATTATTCAGTCATTTAGCAAATATTGGCGATGCGAAATCATTAGCCATTCACCCTGCTACGACAACCCACCAACAATTAGACGAAGCTGAGCAAGCTGCTTCTGGTGTAACGCCTGATTTTGTAAGGCTTTCTGTGGGTATTGAATCGATCGAAGATTTAATTGATGATCTAGACAATGCGCTTAACTCTTAAAAATTCTTTCATTTGCATTATCAAAAAAAGAATAGCTTTAAGTTCACAGTCTTAATTACTTTATCGCTGACTCAGCTCTTTTCTTCGAGTTACTCAGTCAAAGTGGAAAATTCCAATGATTTAGAAAATTGGAGTGAAATTCATAATAGTGAAAAGTCATACCCTAATGGGATTGAAACAAAATCTGTGTGGGATATCCACTCTTTGGAAGAGAATGACTTAACCATACTTTCAAGGGATGTTAGTAATAATAATTCAGCTCCCACTGAAGCGGGTTTGACTCCTATTGATGGAAATTACTCTGGTCTCGTCACAAACCGTAATGCTCCTTGGCAGGGCATAAAATTACCATTAAACAATTTGGAGGTTAATGAAAGCTACACTTTTTCATGCAGGATAAAACTGCTCGATAACAGCAGCGGGTTAAATGTAACGATAAAAGATAATTCCATAACGCCCCCTTATCGATTGATTATAAATGGCGGGACTAACAAGTTAGCGGGCACATATAATTTGTCGGGAGATTTTATATATAACGAAGGTATGGATTTTCTGTACATTAGTAGCATTGATAGCGGCGTTGATTTCTGTATTGATACTATTTTGTTGGAAAAGAATGGCTCCCCAGCTTTTTCTATTACTGAAGATTTTGAAGGGGGTGCGATCAACACATCCCCTTTTGTTAATTTTGGCCCCACATCATTCACAATAATAAGCGAGAACACACTACCCGAAGCAAGTTCATGGGAGGAAGTATACGCCACTGATATTAACACTAATTCAAACAAAGGCTTTTTCCGTACAACCACTGAAGCAATCCCTCCAGCCAGCACTCTCTCTAGCGGAACGCTCACCCACACTCAATCTTGGTCACAAGAAACTAATTATTCTCGCACAGCTCAAGTAATTGTACCGAGCTCGGGCAATGGACCTTTCCCTGTTTTAATACTACTCCATGGCGCAACAGGAAGAGCCACAAGCTACATAAACCGTTTTTCAGGGTTTTCAGGATATATAAGGGTCGCATTACAAGGCTATGACCCTCCACCGAATGGCTCTCAAAATGGGAATTCTGGTTGGAATATAACCAGTGAATCCAGCAAAGCTGACGATATAGATTTTGTACTGAGTATCATTAATCAACTGAAACAGTTTTCTAATGTAGACCCTGACAATATCACATTAATAGGAAATTCAAATGGCGCAGGACTCGTTAATAAAGCGTCGATAGAGTTACCGGCCGATGCCTTCAAAAATGCAATTTCTATAGCGTCCCAATTATTTAACTACGCTTACCATGATGGCAGTTTTTGGTATAACATTAATGGCATTGGTGGATATATAAACCAAATAATACCGGCACAAGGACGCCGTATATTAAGTATTCATGCAACCGGCGATAGTGTCATAAAATATGACGGAACGACCACTTGGCTTAATAATGGCGGGTTTTATACCGCCCAAGAAAGTATTTATATTTGGGCTCAAGCCATGGGATATAGTGGGAATAAAATCGAGGAAAACAACGCACTCTTATATGCTTCAAATCCTGAAATTAAAAAATTCAGTTATCTAGACGGTCAAGTCATGCATTATATGATTACTGGTAGTGACCATGGATTATCAGGATTAAATAGCACCGTTGATGGTATGATTCTTGATTTTATAGAATAAAAGGGTTCCGCTTTTTCAATCAAGTATCCCGAAGGCTAAGCTTAATGCATAAGTGATTTCATGATCGCCTGCCTCTTTAGTTCAATTTCTGCAGTCTCTTCTTCGATTTTAGAACCATTGACAATCCCAGCACCGGCAAAGACATCCACCGAGTCTTTATTAAATTGGGCAGACCTAAGTCCTACGATTAAATCGCCATCATTATTTGAATTAAACCAACCCAAAAGACCCGCGTAAAGTCCCCTTTCAAAACCCTCTAATTCGCGGATCCGAGGAACGGCAAATTCCCTAGGTTGTCCCCCAACAGCTGGAGTTGGGTGCAAGCCTGCCGCAATCTCTAAGATGTGAATATCTGATGAAATAACCCCTTTAATCTTGGTCATAAGATGTTGCACATTAGTCAGGGTTAAGAGCCTGGGTCTTTCGTCGCATGAGGTCTTGATTCCCATAACTTTTAACCGCTTGAGAATCGATTCCTTGACTAAATAATGTTCCCTTAAGTTCTTTTCACTACTGAGTAATTCCATGCCCAGCTGTGCGTCTTGAATCGGTTCTCTTCCTCTTGAAGATGAACCAGCTATTGCTTCTGTCGAGATTACACCTTTTCTAATTTGAAGTAATTTTTCCGGAGAGGAACCTATAAATGATTTACCACTTCCATCACTGAATGAAAAGGTATAACAACCCGGGAATCTATCTCTGAGTTGATTGAGAAATTGCGCACTTTCACTCTTAGTATGATTTTTGAAAGTGATCTTTTGCGCTAATACAATTTTGTGATATAAGCTTTTACCAATATCCTCTAAAGCACCTAAAACTGCTTTTTCAAAAGAAGATTTCGTGAGCACAGTATCCAGCATTTCTGTTCCCTTATTGTGAGCCCTTTGGTTTTTACTAGAACTATAATCAAAAGATAAAAAATAATTATAGCGCTCTAAGATACTCTTGAACAAGTCGTTTACTGAAGAATTTCCGTCAACCCTTAGGTTTATAACAAATCCATAGCGACCCTTCACACTGTATAAATGCCATTCAGGCAAAAACACAGTGGCCGCCGGGAATATGTCTTCACTCATTGATTCATCAGAGAAAGTAAAAGTGTTGAAAAAATGCGGGCCCGTAAAAGCCTCTAATTTATTAGGATAACATTTCGTACGCCCTAAACATTCTGAAGAAAATTCCTTAACTGAATTAAAGCGCCCTTGACCCTGAAATGAATCGCTGACCAAACTACCAAAGGCAAACAAAGAAAGCTCATCAACGGGCCGATCCATATAATAGTGCATTTGATGATTAATGTTGATCGACTGAAGGATCGCCAAAGGAGCCACATAAGTTAAAGGAATTGAAATACTTGCGATATTAAATTGCGCATTTCCTTGGGTACCAGCCACGCAATCCGACAAAAATGACTTAAGGGACTTTTCGTCGGGAAAATCGTAATTACTGTAAGATTGATCTTGCACTAAAATAAAACAAATCGACTCTCTAAATAAAGCAAACGACAAATGTAGGAGTTTCAATGAACACCCAACCTAATAGCGCAAAAAATGGCATCTGATTTTTCTCCAATTGATTTTAAAGAAGCTTTAAATCAAGAACAATACGATGCCGTTACGGCTCCAGAAGGCCCTGCTTTAGTACTCGCCGGAGCTGGCTCAGGCAAAACTCGCACCCTCACCTATCGGGTCGCTTATTTACTGAGTTCGGGGATCCAACCCAATGAGATATTGCTCCTCACTTTCACCAATAAAGCGGCTAAAGAAATGCTCGAGCGGGTCGAAGATTTAACCGGAATTCCTAGACACCATTTATGGGGTGGGACTTTTCATAGTATTGCCCAAAGAATTCTTAGAACCCACGGGGAAGCGATTGGGCTTAAAAAGAATTATAATATCATCGATGAAAGCGAAGCGGAAGATATCCTAAAAAGCTCAATCGCGGTAGTTGATCCCAAATTCATCAAGACTAAAGATAATCCCAAGCCTAAGGTCATCGCCAATTTAATCAGCTATGCGAGAAATACACGAACAGAAATTAGCGATGAAGCCGCGGATCGCTATCCATTTATTGAAGGGATTGGACAAAAAGTAGAAGCCTTTTATAAACACTACAAAAAATCAAAATTAAGCCAGCAGGTCACTGATTACGATGACTTGCTTGAGTTACTTTTAGTTTTATTTAAAGAAAACCCTGAGATCGCGGCCATCTACCAAAAGCGATTTAAAAACATACTTGTTGATGAATTCCAAGACACCAATCAACTCCAATCCGATATCGTAGATTCATTCGCCACTGCCCATCAAATTATGGCAGTGGGTGATGACGCACAATGTATCTATACTTGGAGAGGTGCTAATTATGAAAATATTATGGGGTTCACCGACCGACATCCCAATGCGGTGATTCATAAAATCGAAACAAACTACCGTAGTACTCCTGAAATCCTTGATTTTTCAAACGCCATATTGAAGGCGCAACCCAGCGGGCTTCACTTCTCCAAGGAATTAAAAGCGGTTAAGCCTTCCGGCGAACCTCCTTATTTCGTTCCGGTTATGGATACTCGGAACCAAGCTCAGTTTATCTTAAAGAGAATCCAAGGCTTGATCGATGAAGGGTTTAATTATTCAGATATCGCGATCCTATACCGGGCGCATTATCATTCAATGGATATTCAAATGGAGCTGAGCCGTCAAAATATAGAATACCAAATCACCAGTGGCGTGCGCTTCTTTGAGCAAGCCCATATAAGAGATTTAACTGCACAGGTAAGATTTGCATCAAACCCATCGGATATCACTGCCTTTAAACGTTTCACAGGCTTACTCCCAAGAATAGGTCCCAAGACCTCTGAGAACCTGCATAAATTCACCCGTACCTATGCAGAGAAAAATACCCTAAATTTTTGTGATGCCTTAAGGAGTGAAGTGGTTTTGAAGAAAGTGCCTAAAGATGCCCAAGAAGAATGGGAATCGCTAAGCGAAACAATTTACGAGCTGAATCAGGCTCTTGAAACTGAAAAACCCGACGCAATTATTCGATTAGCCGTAGATGGGTGGTATAGTAGTTTTATTAGAGAAATTTATCCAAATTGGACAGACAGAGAGGAAGACCTCATCAGTTTAATTGGCTTTGCTTCAAGATTTGATACAATTGAAGAGCTCCTTGCCCAATTAATCCTACTAGCATCCGAAACCACGGAGCGCACAGGCGAAGAGAGAAAACATTGCCTCAGATTGACCACTGTTCACCAAGCTAAAGGCTTGGAGTTCCCTATTGTATTTATTATAGGTTTAGCCGACGGACTCTTCCCCCTAAAACGTACGATTGATGACGGAGACATTGAAGAAGCTCGTAGGTTATTCTATGTGGCTTGCACCCGCGCCCAAAAGGAGCTCTATCTGTGCTACCCAATGCTCAATCAACAGGGAAACAATATTATGCGACTGAATCCGAGCCGATTTATTCAAGAAATTGACCCAAGTTTATTTCAAACTTTGAAGATCGCACCAAACCGGGCATGGTAATCCTATAATTTTCATTAAAAAGTATTTCACTCCCCGTCAATTTACTCTAAGTATTTTCAAATCATGCATCCCGTTTTAATAAAAGGCAGTTCAGCACTCTCAGATTTTAGACTAAATAACTTAGTACAATTAATTTCAAAAGCAGAGCCGAGTCTTTCAGGGGTTTCAATTAAAGCAGCGCAGGTTTATATTTTAAATACCGAAAACACCCTAGACCCAGAAACTGAACAGAAAGCCTATAACCTCCTCTCAGCCACAAGCAAATTTGAAACAACCGAAGGTTTTTTTGTAACGCCCAGAAAAGCGACCTGCTCACCATGGTCGACTAAAGCGACTGATATATTTAAAAACTGCGGCATATCTACCATTCTAAGAGTCGAAAAAGGCATTCACTTTACGCTCAAAAATTCAGGATCTAAAACACTCAGCCCAGATGAACTAGGAACTGCCCTAAAGTTCCTTTATGATCCAATGACCGAAGGTGTTTACACTGATCTATCAGACTTTTTCCACAAACAATCACCCAGCTCATACAAAACCATTCCGCTGCTTGAAGACGGGATCCAAGCTTTAAAAAATGCGAATCTAGAATGGGGTTTAGCGATGAGTGCGGATGAGATTCAATATTTATTCGACGCCTACACTCAAATAAAGCGTAACCCAACCGACGTTGAACTTGTGATGTTTTCTCAGGTGAACTCTGAGCACTGTAGACACAAAATATTCAACGCGGATTGGAATGTAGATGGTGTCGCGAGCGATCATTCTTTATTTCAGATGATTCGAAATACCTACAAAGAAAATCCGGAAGGTGTCTGCACTGCCTATTCGGATAATTCAGGAGTATTACAAGGAAAAGATGGCGATTGGTGGGAAGTAACCCAAGATGATTCTAAGTCCTATCGTAAAACAAAAACCCGGTTAGACCTACTCTGCAAAGTAGAAACTCATAATCATCCGACCGCAATATCCCCTTTCCCGGGAGCCGCCACAGGAGTTGGAGGAGAAATAAGAGATGAGGGCGCCACCGGAATTGGCGGGCGATCCAAAGCCGGGTTATCTGCATTCATGGTGTCCCACCTTAACATAGAATCCTTAAAACAGCCCTGGGAACTCGAAGGGCAAGAGCATCCAGAAAGATTGGCGACGCCGCTTCAAATAATGCTCGACGGTCCCATTGGTGGTGCATCCTTTGGCAATGAATTTGGTCGTCCCCAACTGACTGGTTTGTTTAGAACTTTTGAGCTCGAGCACAATGAACAATTAAGAGGCTACCATAAACCGATCATGACGGCGGGCGGAATGGGCAACTTAAAGCAAGAACATGTGAAAAAAAACGCGATCCCTCCCGAAGCTTTGATTATTCAGATCGGTGGCCCGGCCATGAAAATTGGACTTGGTGGTGGAGCAGCCTCCTCAATTGGTGCTGGAGCACAATCTGAAGCCTTAGATTTTGATTCCGTTCAAAGAGACAATCCAGAAATGGAAAGGCGTTGCCAGCAAGTAATTGATAGTTGCATCGCGCTAGGCTCAGATAATCCGATTTTATCGATTCATGATATTGGTGCAGGAGGCTTATCGAACGGGCTACCAGAATTAGTTGAAGCTACCGGAGGGCGCTTTGAATTGCGCGCAATAAACAATGAAGATTCTTCAATGAGTCCGATGGAGATTTGGTGTAATGAAGCTCAAGAGCGCTATGTTTTAGGTATAATGCCTCAAGATCAGGATTTATTTGAGCGCCTTTGTGAACGTGAACGCTGCCCATTTGCCATTGTTGGTAAAGCGACTAACGATCACAAATTAACGCTTTCTGACGATCAGTTTGGGAACAAGCCCATCGATCTTGAAATGGACATTCTACTTGGGAAAACTCCTAAAATGCTTCGGAGCTGCACACGGCAGAAAGCCCCGAGCACCCCACTTGACTTCAGCATGATTAAGCTAGATGAAGCAGTGGATCGAATTTTAAAATTCCCTGCGGTGGCAAATAAATCCTTCCTAATCACCATTGCGGATAGAACGATCACCGGTACAGTTTCACGAGATCAAATGGTTGGACCTTGGCAAACGCCGGTCGCTGATGTGGCGGTGACTGCAACGACTATGGATTCCTTTACCGGGGAAGCGATGGCTTTAGGAGAGCGCACGCCCTTGGCTATCTTAGATGCTGAAGCTTCTGGTAGAATGGCGATTGGAGAATGTTTAACGAATATGGCAGCTAGCCATATCGGTGCTATAGGTTCTGTGAAATTATCGGCTAATTGGATGGTTGCAGCCGGAGAAGAGGCTGAGGATGCCAATCTATATGACACCGTGAAAGCTGTTGGCATGGAACTATGCCCTGCCCTTGGAATCTGTATACCGGTAGGAAAAGATTCGATGTCGATGCGCACTTCTTGGCAGGAAAAATCAGGTAAATCCAGAAAACAAGTATCTCCATTAAGCCTTTTAGTGACGGGATTCTCTACGGTAGAAGATGTGCGTGATACGCTCACTCCTGACTTAAAAGGAACCGGCACCACCCTCATCTTAATGGATTTAGGGAAAGGTCAGAACCGCATGGGAGGCAGTACCCTAGCTCAATGCTATAAACAATTAGGAGCATCTACGCCTGACTTAGATGACCCCAAATTATTCAAAAATTTCTTCAACTGTATCCAAAAGCTAATAGCAGAAAATGCTCTACTCGCTTACCATGACCGATCCGATGGCGGCTTGCTTGCTACGCTTGCTGAGATGTCGATCGCGGGAAGAAAAGCTGTCTCCTTAGAACTCGGAGCTTTGCTTAAAGACACTACAACTGCCTTGGATAAAGCCACGCTTGAAGCCTTATTTAATGAAGAGCTCGGCGCGGTTATTGAAGTCAGCTCCGAACAATTGGGCAGTGTGCTTAGCCAGATTGAATCTTTTGGATTGTCTTCTATCTGCCATACAATCGGAACAACAAAAGCAGGCCCTACTTTCTCCATAAATAATAATGGAACACAGCTATACGAGCGCTCCATTACTGAGCTCAATAGAACCTGGAGTGAACTGAGCTATACGATGCAGTCCTTGAGAGATAATCCGGTATGCGCTCAAGAAGCCTATGATGCCTTACTTGATTTGGAGGATACTGGAACACTTATTAAAGCCAGTTTTGATCCTCAAAGCAGCCCTTCAATCCAAAGTGGTGCAAAGCCGAAAGTGGCCGTCTTTAGAGAGCAAGGGATTAACGGCCAAAATGAAATGGCATTTGCATTCCACCGAGCAGGCTTTGAGGCAGTTGATCTGCACATGACTGATTTAATTGAAGGCCGAAAGGATTTAGATAATTTTGATGCACTGGTGGCTTGCGGAGGATTCTCTTACGGCGATGTCTTAGGAGCCGGCTCGGGATGGGCAAAGTCAATCCTCTATAACCCTTTGCTTAAAGATCAATTCGCCAGCTTCTTTGCAAATAAAGATACCCTAGCTTTAGGGGTCTGTAATGGATGCCAAATGCTTTCCCAATTAAAGTCGATAATCCCAGGAGCTGAAGATTGGCCTTACTTCTCGCGTAACAAATCCGAGCAGTTTGAAGCTCGATTTGCCAATGTCGCTGTGCTTAAATCTCCTAGCTTATTTTTCAAAGGAATGGAAGGAAGTGTCCTGCCAATCCCAGTAGCTCATGGTGAAGGACGAACAAATTTCTCACAAACTGGAAACCTCCAAGCTTGTTCTGAAAAGAACATAATCGGTATGCGCTATGTTGACTCAAAAGGAAATCCAAGCGAAGCCTACCCAATCAATCCGAATGGATCGATCAATGGAGACACAAGCTTCACAACTTCAGAAGGCCGAGTGACGATTATGATGCCGCACCCTGAACGCTGTTTCAGATCTGTACAAATGAGTTATGGTTCCTCTTATTTTAAAGGTGAAAAGGGCCCATGGATGAAGCTCTTTGAAAATGCCCGCTCGGCATTTTAGAGGTGTATTGATTCTTTTATTTAAGCGAAGAACTAATTAATTTAGATCAATATCTAGACGGTTTTCGAAGGGTTTTTGCTCCGTTTTATCACGACTTTTAGTAAGGTCGATCAAACGCCTATTACAGACTGCTACCCAGTCAAATAAATCATTGGGGCGAATTGCAAGGGCTCCGTTGGATCGGGTTGCCTCGCGGACTAAGTTATCGTTACTGACCACGGTAATTAAATCTTTTTTTGGAGCTCTAACAAGTATTCGCTCAATAACTCCATCCGCGGTTAGCGATGCTGGTGCAAATATAAATTCAAAAGATTTATCACCAAATGGATATTCGATTTCTAATCGTTCATTACCGCTATCAAAAACTACAGCTACGCGAACGGTCTCGATCGAGTGGATTGCTTTAATTAACTCAGCTAAAGATTCCCTGGCCCTCAATTTATTATTGGGCATGAATTCTTTTAGAGAATCAGAGGCATAAATCACATTATAACCATCTACTATAATATAGCGTTCTACTGTCATGCTCGTCCTTAATCTTTAATACTGTGAGTTTTTAATCTTAGGTTAGTTTAAGAAATTCTTCAGGTAAGGCAACTTTAGCTGAAAACTTATGTGAACGGCCTTTGTAGGAATAATTCACTTCTGTTGAATAACAATGAAGCATTAACCGAGCGATTCCAGTATTCTTTTTTAGGGTACGGTTAAACTTAAAATCCCCATAGGTTTGATCCCCTATAATTGGCTGCCCAAACTGTGCACACTGAATCCTTATTTGGTGCGTGCGACCGGTTATCGGCTCTAATTTAACACGGCTTAATTTAGGTAATTGTGTTGAGGTCGACTCAACCGTAAATTTTGTTTTAGCAATCTGCAGCTCTTTCTTATGCTTAAAATTACGAACATTAGGCGCTGTTTTTCCATCCCATATGCCTGACTTAAACCTAGGGCATCCTTTCACAATCGCATAATAAACCTTACGAACGGCATGTGTTTCATAGCTCCGTCTTAAGGATTTTTTGAGCTCTTGATTGAGCGCCAATAAAATCACTCCTGATGTGGGTGAATCTAATCGATTAACGAGCCAAGCTTTCTCAAGGATACCTTCCGCGTTTTTCCAATAAAAGAACTCTTCCTTGAAATTAAAAGATGCCTTGAGAATCGATGTCTTTTTCTCTTGCTCTGAATTAGGATGAGACAAGACGCCAACACCCTTATTCAGAGCGACTAGGCCATGCTGATTAATCTGAATTATTTCAACAGCTTCACTTAAAGGTAATTGGATTTTTAGGGACATCTCTTTTAATAATATAAAAATTTAACTTTTATTTCCTTTTGATCGCCGAATACTTGAACCATTTCTGCAGTCCAAGGGCGAAAAGGCGAACGTTTACGAATCGCATTCTCGCAAATAGTTGTTGCGAGAAAACTTGCATTTGTGCCGATTACTTCAATCAAATCAATTGCACCGCTCGACTTTAAGATGAAAGATACTTGGACAATGGTCCCCGAATCAAGTGGCTTGAAAAATTCAACTTCATTAAACCAGCCCAATTGAAGCGCCGCATAAAACTGCTTATTGTACTCACCAAACTCACTGAAGGTCGCATCTAAAGCAATTGTGCCAATCTTGTGGACGCTTAGATAATTCGCCATCAAAGGTGCTTCGGTTATATTTGTGGGCAATTTAGGTCGTGCCATTGGAACAGGCCGTTTAGAAGCAGTCGATTGACCAAGATTGGAGGTTTTGATTTGATCATTGGACTTTGAAAAATCAGCGCTCAAAGGGACTACTTTATCGGACCCTGTAATAGAATTTATCTCTGAAAAGGATTTTAAATTCGTAGTTTTAGCCGGGGCGCTTCCCTCTCCGTCATCGAGTATAGGTTTATTAATTGGATCCGCTTTTATTTCAGCTTGAAGCATTTTATTTGGGGCTGAATCTTTATTCTCAGAAACCACTACTTTACTACCACTCTCAGCTAGGGCATTCTCTAGAGTATTGGTTGAGTCATTTTTGGAATAACTATAATCCCCAGCCGCTACTTGCATTTCTTCCAGCATAAGATCACCTTGAACAATTTTTAATGTATCTGTTTGTGTACCTTCTGAATTCGGAATGGCGCTGATCTGAGCGCCTTCTAATAAGTCAGCTGCTTGTTGGTTTTTAAATGAATAATTTTTGTTAGAATCGGGCGAATTCTCTTCGACTTCTGGATTCACCTCAACGTAGTGTAATGATTCTAATTCCACTATGAATGGAACTTCTTCTGCCTTATTTGAATTGAAAATAGCTGGGTTCTTCAGGGCTTTTTCAAAGATGAGAAATAAAGCACCATGCAACAAAAGCACAGCAATGATTGTCACGTAAAAGCGTTTAACACGGAAAACTTGAGCTTCCCCTAAAGGATAAATGGATTGCTGTAATTTTTCGATCACGAGTATTATTAAGAAGGACAGTTTAAGCGTAAATGAATCACTTTGAAAAATCAAACCCATGCTTCTTAAAGCAGGCTTCCAAAGATTCCGTAGGTAGGCCCATAATAGTCTCAAAAGATCCTTTAATTCCTTTTATGATACGATCAGATGCTTCCTGTATCCCGTAAGCGCCTGCCTTATCCAAGGGATTCACTATAGCATGATAATTAATGATTTCAGAATCGGATAATCGCTTGAACTCTACTTGACTGACTTCAAAGAAATCCTCTTTAAAATCTCCCTCACGCCATCTCAATGAAACCGCAGTATAAACGCTATGCCATTTCCCTGACAAGGCTCGGAGCATGGAAAGTGCCTCTGCATTATCTTTAGGTTTGGAGAATATTCTTCCCTCTAAAGCAACCGTTGTATCTGAGCCAAGTACCAAAGCGTTCGGGCGCAGATGCATCACCGCTTCAGCTTTCAAAGCAGCATTATTCATTACTAAAAATTGTGGGTCTAAATGAGGCCGGTCATCTTCAGTAATAGCCGCGACTTGGACATCAAATAATATTCCTAAAGAATCTAATAACTCTTTTCTTCTAGGAGATGCTGAAGCTAAGACTAATGGGCTAGGTTGCATGTAATTTAATTTAAACGAATGTAAGGATTGATTTGCAAGCGTTGTATACTGCCTAATACTAATTTATATGAAAATTGGCTTAGCACAGATCAACACAATTGCCGGCGATCTCTCAGGAAATAAAGAGAAAATACTCACGGCCTATAAAGCCCTATGTGCGCAAGGAGCCGAGCTGGTTTTATTACCAGAATTAGCGGTGTGTGGCTACCCGCCCAGAGACTTACTTTTGAAGTCTCAATTCCCACAAGCCGTCAAAGATACACTCGATTCGATCGCTTCTGAAATCAAAGAAGTGCCCGCATTAATTGGTACAACCGAAATGCGCATTTCTGAAACGCATGGACGACCATTATATAATGCAGTCGCATGGTGCGAAAAAGGTGAAGTCAAAACCTATGGGAGAAAATCACTGCTCCCTAACTACGATGTCTTCGATGAAGTTCGTTATTTTGAACCTGCCGAAGCGCCTCTCATTTACAAATGGAAAGAGCACACTATCGGATTAACCATATGCGAAGATATCTGGGCGAGCGCATCACTACAATCTATCAAGCCCAAGTACCTATACCAGAAAGACCCCATTGACCATTTTGAAAACCAAGCGATCGATCTACTGATTAACTTATCTGCCAGTCCTTGGTATGTAGGTAAAAAAGAATGCCGAGAAACTCACACAAAGGCTACCAGTCAAAAACTCAAATGCCCGGTTATATATTGTAATTCAGTAGGCGGAAATGATGAACTGATTTTTGATGGCGCAAGTTATGTTACGAATTCAGAAGGTACGGTGATTGATTCGCTGCCAAGCTTCGAAATCGCACTCAAAGTAATAGATACGGAAAGTGCCCCGCAAAATACACCCGAATTTGAACAAGCTTTAGTGCCTTCCACTATTTCACAAATCCATGATGCCTTAACACTCGGCTTGAAAGATTACGCCGAAAAAAGTGGCTTTAAAAAGGTACTGGTAGGATTAAGCGGAGGGATTGATTCAGCAGTGGTCGCTGGATTAGCAGTGGAAGCTTTGGGCGCTGACCATGTTATGGGCGTGGCTATGCCATCCGAGGTATCCAGTGAACATAGCCTTTCAGACGCGGAAGCTTTAGCTGAAAACCTCGGCATAAAATTCAAAGTTATACCGATCAAAGATACTTTTAATTCAGTTCTTGGAGCTCTTGAACCTAACTTTGAAAACGCCCCCAAAGATGTCACTGAAGAAAATATCCAAGCGCGGATTCGAGGACTTTATTTAATGGCTCTATCCAATAAGTTCGGATCCTTGCTTTTAACTACAGGCAATAAAAGTGAAATAGCCGTCGGCTATTGTACGCTCTATGGTGACATGTGTGGCGGACTCGCGGTTATTTCAGATGTCCCCAAAATGGCGGTCTATTCTTTAGCTGAATACATCAACCGGGATTCAGTCCTTATACCCCAAAGCACTCTGACTAAGG
>CAJWRZ010000003.1 GCA_913045955.1 uncultured Puniceicoccaceae bacterium | reverse complement strand
CAAGCCGCGTCCGTGATGACAATTCATAATCTGCAGCATCAAGGGTACTTTGATCCAAAATTAATACAATTTTCTGGCTTATCAAAAGAACTCTTCCGGGAAGATGGCTTTGAATCCTGCGGTCAAATGAACCTCCTAAAAGGCGGACTATACCACACAACAAAATTAACCACCGTAAGCCCCTCATACGCCCAAGAAATCCAAACCGAAGCCTATGGTTGCGGACTAGAATCTGTGGTTCGCTTTCGATCCGCTGATTTGATTGGGGTGATTAATGGGATTGATTCAATAGAATGGGATCCAGAAAAAGATGCCACTCTAGCCAGTCCATTCTCTGCGGATGATTTAGCTGGGAAAATCGCTTGTAAGCGGCAAGTACAAGAACGGTACGGCCTAGAAGTGAATGCAGAAGTACCTTTGTTCGGCGTGGTATCGCGCCTTTATGAGCAAAAAGGCCTTGATTTACTCATTGCGATCATTGACCGATTAATGGAGCGTACGAATATCCAAATTGCGATACTCGGAACTGGCGAACCCGATATTGAAGAGGCCTTTAGGCATTACTCAAATCAATACAGCCAGCGAATATCCGCGGTTTTAGAATTTGATAATGCTCTAGCGCACCAAACAATTGCGGGTAGTGATTTTCTACTAATGCCCAGTCGTTTTGAACCCTGCGGTTTAAGCCAAATGTATGGAATGAAATACGGCACGGTACCGATTGTTCGCAGTACGGGTGGGTTGATTGATTCAGTGCCGGTTTCTCCGAAAGACTGGTCTAAGGGTTGCGGGTTTAGTTTTGAATCAATTGATCCGGAAGCATTTTTGGAAGTTATCTTAGCTGCAAAAAATTTATATACTCAAGATAAACCAGGTTATAAGTCGATGCAGTTAAAGGGCATGAAATCCGACTTCACTTGGGAGCTATCTGCTTCTAAATATGAGGAGATCTATGCTTGGGCCAAGGAAGCGCGCCTAAATGCCTTCAGTTAATCAATTTTTTGATTAATTTGATATAAGCAAATTGCCGTCGCGACCGAGACATTCAGGGAATCGGCATGGCCTTGCATCGGGATGGTGATGGTTTGGCTGACTTTGGATAAGCATGCTTCGGAAAGGCCTGTGCTTTCACTGCCCATAAACAATGCAGTTCGCTCAGCATATTTTACTTCATTATATAAGCTAGAAGCATCGGGGCTTGTTGCTATTGTTTGAAATTGATGATCTTCAAGCCATTGGAAAATCGCGTCCGTTTCGATGGCTATGATTGGGATCCTAAAAACAAGCCCCTGGGAAGCTCTAATCGCATTGGGATTGTAGGAATTAATTTGGCAGTTGACCATAAATATAGCAGAAACGCCTGCACCATCGGCACTTCTTATAATGGCTCCAAGATTTCCGGGCTTTTCAATACCCTCCAAAACAAGTACCGTACTTTTCTCTTTTAGAGCGAGTGTATCGAGGGCCGTATCCTGCGGTTCGGCAATGGCGATTAGACCATCCGGTCCTTCCCTAAGGCTAGCTTTACTGAAGGCGGACGGGTGCATTCTTACCAGCGGTGCTGCTTTCTCAGAACGCAGTTGCTGTACAAAGTGTTCATGAGATTCAGAAGGAAAGAGTTCCGGGCAAAAATAAAGGGTTAATAATCCAAAGTCTGAATCAAATGCGTGCTTGATTTCTCTTAAGCCTTCAATGATAAATCGTTCTTGCCGATTTCTGTGTTTACGCTCTCTTAGTTTGACTAAGTTCTTAACATGGCTGTTTTGTTGGCTTTCAATGTAGGTCTCTTCCATAAGCTTAATAGGACATAACTCAGTCATTTTTACAATTTTTTAGATTCAATCAATGCAAGTTCCTAAAAATTTCATTCCAGAGCCCTTCAATTACCATGACGAAATTGAACTGAGGATCGAGAACTTAACCAACTTAGGAGTGGGGGTCGGTCGTTTAAACAATTGGGTTGTGATGGTGCCCTTCGTCGTTCCAGGTGAATTAGTTAAGGTCAGAATATACCGTAATCATAGCCAATTTTCTGATGCCGATCTGATTGAAATCATCGAGGCTTCACCGAATCGGCAGGAAGCACGTTGTCCACTTTTTACCCAATGCGGAGGTTGTCAGTATCAACATATTAGCTATGATGCGCAGTTGCGAATTAAGACGACTCAAGTTCAGGAATTGATGGATAAAAATGGCGGTATAAAACACCCAGTTAAATTAGCCAAGAGCACGGAGCAAATCTTTGGATACCGATCAAAGCTCACCCCACATTATAATAAGCCAGACCGTGAAGGTAAACAGCCCATTGGCTTTTTGATGAACGGGAAGCGCCACGCAATTATAGATGTTGAGCAATGCCCGATCGCGACAAAAGCCATCAATGAGGCTTTACCTGAAGTTCGGCAAAGGGCGATCCAAGAGGGCGGGCGCAAACGTCGCCTCAGAGGCGGGACATTACTGCTTAGGGAGACTCTTGAGGGGGTGGTCACCGATCCGAAGGCTACAGTTTCCGAGAAGGTGGGCGCCAATATCTTTCATTTTAAAGCGGGGGAATTTTTTCAGAACAACCCGTTCATTCTGCCTCACATGGTGGAATATGTTAAAGCAGCCGTGAGCGGTGAGGGTATTGATAATTTGGTGGATGCTTATTGCGGGGTAGGTTTGTTTGCACTCAGCTGCGCAGATAATTTTAAATCGGTTACCGGGATTGAAATCTCTGAAGCAGCGATCCAACTCGCGAAAGCCAATGCTGATATTTTAAATGTAAACAATGTTCGCTTCCAGCCGGGCAAAGCCGAAGCGATCTTCAACCACATTACTTACTCGGGTGAAAATACTTCGGTGGTGATTGATCCGCCAAGAAAGGGTTGTGATCTTTCTTTTATTGAGCAGCTGATCGCCTTTCACCCTAAAAAAATCATTTATGTTTCTTGTGATCCGGCGACTCAGGCGAGAGATTTGAAGTATTTTGTCGAAGATGGCTATAGATTATTAGAGCTACAGCCCTTTGATTTGTTTCCGCACACGAGGCATATTGAAAATATAGCCATCTTAGAGTGTATCTAAGTACAGAACTTTTATATTTAGCTATTGACTTGGCTAAGAGTAATCGGTTTTTTCAATGACTTTTATTAATAAATTATGCCATTAGATGTTAAAGTTCGAAAAGGAGAGCCTATGGATCGTGCTCTTCGCCGTTTAAAAAAACGCCTTGATCGTGAAGGTGTCATTCGTGATGTTCGCGCAAAACGTTACTTTGAGAAGCCTTCTCAGTCTAAGCGACGTAAGAACAAGGAATTAGACTTCAACAACATGCTTAGAGTTCGTTACTCTAAAATGTAGTTCAATAAGATTTTTTAAAGATCAAACCCGGTTTCGCTTTGCGTATCGGGCTTTTTTTTGCAATTATTACAATAATGTCCTTATTTGAAGATAAGATTGCTTTATCAACCTGCTGTTGCTCGCACCGGTATGAGGACGGGTATGCTATGCTTGAGTGGATGGCTGGACTGGGCTTTAAGAATGTCGAATTAAGTCATGGAATATCCTTAGGATTAGTTCCTGGTATAACTAAAGCTGTGGAAGATGGCGTTGTGGGCATCTCTTCAATTCATAATTTTTGCCCATTACCGATGGGAATCAACGCTCCGATGCCCAATCTATTTCAGCCATCGAGTCGTCATAAGGCAGAAAGTCGTTTGTGGCAGCGATACTCTCTGGAGACCTTAGCTTTTGCGAATCAGCTAGGGACTGATAAGGTGGTTTTTCATTCGGGTTCGGTTTGGTTTTTCTTTGAATCGCCGCTGACTAGGCTTGGGCGTTGGATGGATTTGAATTCCGTTGAAACACTTGAATTAGCGGAAGATGCGGGCTTTATTGCTATCCGAGATAAGACGATTAAAAAGATTAAAAAATCGAGTGTGAAAGACTATCAAGCGCTTGATTTGAATTTTAGGTCTATTTTTGATACAGCAAAAGACTTAGGGGTCTTAATGGGAATTGAGAATCGGGAGGGCTTGACTGAATTGCCTTTAGACCAGGATCACTCAGACTTTATTAAGAATTATGATGAGGATAGCCCGATTCGCTATTGGCATGATGCGGGTCATGCTGAAATAAAAGCTCAGTACGGCCTGTTGAATCATCGAGAACGCCTTGAAGCGCTGAAAGATCATCTTATTGGCTTTCATTTACATGACGTCAATGAAGCAGGAAAAGATCATCAAGAAATTGGTACTGGAGTTATCGATTTTAAGATGCTCGCTGAATTCGTCGCTCCAAAAGAGAATGAACAGGCTTTAGTTTTGGAGTTGAGCCCAACGTTGAGTGATGCGGCTCTATTGCGTTCCAAAGATTATATCCTGGATTTGCTCAGTTGAGATATTTTGAGGGAATATAATCGTTTCGATTACCTCTTACTGACCAATATGTCCAAAAGGTATTCTATATTTTTGTATAAATTAAATTACCTCATTACGCGGGATTTTACTGACCGCTTTTCCCTTTTGCTTAAAAGGTGCTTCATTTAAGACTCACTATGGCTACTTCCGATATCCGAGTTAAAGGTTATTTTTCCGATGATTTATTTGAAGGAAAACCTAGCACCAGATCGGCACCTCGATCTAACTACGATGAAATTTTTTCCGGACAAGTTCGCCCTGATGATCCAAAGGCTCTCCAAGCTTTAGAGCCTCGCAAAGATAAGGAGGTTTATCAATTCAAGCTTAAGCCTTTTAAATCAGAAGCCCATAATCCTCTTAATCTCGCGATTGAGCAATTTGAACTTTCAAAGGATAGTACTACCACTACTTGCTTAGTGAAAAGTGCTTCGGATTCTTCTTATTCAGTCCTTATAAAAATTAAGCATTGGATATCCGATAGGATTGAATTGGAAATCGATGGTAGAATTGTAACGGTAGGTCAGTCAAAGTCTCCTTCAAAATTTGCAGGACAACCTCAAAAAGATCACTATCAAGGAACCCCTAATAATTACGCTGATCTGAGTGATGAACTCCATTTTGAAAAGTTTGTAGAGGGCTTTGCGCATTCGTTTATGCTACCAGATTTCACAGAATCTGAGGCTATTGAATTGTTTGTGAAAAATACAGTTTTAGTCATGATGATAGGGAATTCAGCGCAGATAAATAAATATTAAATAATTACTTAATTTATCTTGCCTAATCAACGGGTCTTGTTTTCCATCTTTGCTCCTTTAATTAGTAAATTTAGTTTATTAATTATGGGCACTAAACGATTAAACAAAAACTCAAACACATACTTATAAGAAAGTAATTTCTCCCAATTTTTTATAGCGGTCAACATTACCGGTATTTTAAAGCGGGCTTTGAACATACAATGAAAACAACACACAAAGATTTATTAGACGCTGGGGTACATTTTGGCCACCAGCTAAGACGTTGGAATCCAAAATCAAAACCTTACGTTTATGATAACCGAAATGGTATTTCCATCATTGACCTAGAGAAAACCCACGCTCTCCTGCAAAAAGCCTGCGATTTTGTTGAGGATACAGTGGCATCAGGTAAACAAATTTGGTTTGTCGGTACTAAAAAACAAGCTCAAGAGATTGTGCGTGAAGCGGCCACAAATTGCCAAATGCCTTTCTGTGTTAACCGCTGGATGGGTGGAGGATTGACTAATTTTTCGACGATCAAGACATCGTTAGCAAAGTATAGAAAATTTCTAAAAATGGATCAAGAAGGCGAATTAGCCAAACTTCCAGGTAAAGAGGAAGCTGCTATTCGTCGTCAAATGAGCCGAATGAATCGTAATTTTGAAGGAATTCTTAACATTGAAGAATTGCCGGCAGCATTATTTGTAATCGACGTTAAAAACGAAGAAATAGCCGTCGCTGAAGCTAATCGTTTAAACATACCAGTTTTAGGCTTAGTCGATACTAATTCTGATCCGACAAATATTTCTCATCCAATCCCAGGTAATGACGACGCGGTAAAATCAATTCGTATCATTGTTGAAGAGATTATGGAGGCGGTTTCAGAAGGTGTTTTGAAAAGAGCACAGAAACAATCTCAGTCTTCTAACGTATCAAAAACCGTGACCCCAGATACGGCTTTTGAGCAAGAAGAAGATGTTGAAGTCACTTTGCCAGAAGGTTACGGCGAAGATGATTCAGCTAATTCAAGTAACTAAATTTTAATTTAAAATAAGATAAAGACATGGAAATTAATGCAAAAATGGTAGGTGAACTCAGGGAAAGCACGGGAGCTGGGTTGATGGATTGTAAAAAAGCACTCGTTGAAGCTGAAGGTGATACCGATAAAGCTTTAGAAATATTGCGTAAAAAAGGTGTGGCTACAGCGGCAAAAAAAGCGAGTCGTGAAGCCAGTGATGGTCTTGTAGGTTCTTATATTCACTTAGGAGGAAAAGTGGGTGTCTTAGTTGAAGTGAATTGCGAAAGTGATTTTGTTGCTAAGACCGATGACTTTAAGAACTTTGTTAAAGATATCGCGCTTCACATCGCCGCAACCAATCCGGCCTGTATTTCTAGAGAAGAAATTGATCCAGAAATCATCAAAAAAGAGCGTGCAGTTGCTGAAGGACAAGCTGAAGGTAAACCCGCAGCAGCCATCGAGAAGATTGTTGAAGGTAAGCTTAATAAATTCTTAAGCGAATCATGCTTACTCGAGCAGGCTTATGTTAAAAACCCTGATCAAACTGTTCAGCAGGTTCTTACTGAAGCCATTGCCAAAATGGGTGAGAACATGGTGATTAATAAGTTTGCTCGATTCCAAGTCGGGGAATAATACATATTTACAGCATACCAAAGCCTTTCAAAAGCCTCGTTTTTACGAGGTTTTTTTATTTTAGATTTCCTTCTGCTTGCAGATAGGGCTTATATGATTTCTTTTAAGCTGTGGAATTTAAACTCAAAAGCGACTACGCCCCCAAGGGCGATCAACCGCAGGCTATTTCGGAATTGTGCGAGTCATTATCGAAGGATAACAAGCATCAGACATTATTGGGGGTCACCGGTTCGGGTAAAACCTTCACTATGGCCAATTTGATTCATAAGACTCAAAAGCCCACCTTGATCATCTCCCACAATAAAACCTTAGCCGCTCAGCTGTATTCTGAATTCAAATCATTTTTCCCTGAAAATGCGGTGGAATATTTCGTGAGCTATTATGATTATTACCAGCCAGAAGCTTACGTACCCCAAACAGACACCTACATCGAAAAGGATTCATCGATCAATGATGATATCGAGCGCTTGAGAATATCCGCATCTTCCTCCCTCATAAGCCGAGAAGATGTTATTGTAATCGCGAGTGTCTCTTGCATCTACGGCTTAGGCTCGCCTGAAGACTTTAAGGCAATGATGCTCATTTTGAAAAAAGGAATGGAGTTATCTAGGGAGCAATTACTCGAGCATTTAGTAGAAATTCTCTACAACCGTAATGACATTGATTTTAAGCGGGGTACATTCCGAGTTAGAGGCGATGTAGTCGATGTGTTTCCCGCTTACTTAGAAACGGCAGTTCGTTTAGAATTCTTTGGAGATACTCTTGAAAGTATTTTTGAGCTCGATCCCCTAACTGGATCTACAGGGAATGATTTAAGTGGCTTTGATCTTTATCCAGCCACGCAATACGCTACACCCAAAGATAAGATACAGTCGGCAGTTAAAGGCATCCGAGCCGAGCTGGATGAGCGAGTTCAATGGTTTGAGTCCAATAATATGCTTCTTGAAGCGCAACGGATTCGTATGCGCACGGAATATGATATCGAGCTTCTTCAAGAGATGGGTTTCTGTACAGGAATCGAGAATTATTCTCGTTACTTATCAGGGCGAAAATCTGGAGAGCGACCTTTTTGCTTAATTGATTTCTTTGATAAAGAGGCACTAGTTTTTATTGATGAAAGTCATGTTACTCTGCCACAAATTCGGGCGATGTATAACGGAGACCGGGCAAGAAAAGAGAAACTTGTAGAGTATGGATTTCGGTTACCTTCTGCTCTCGATAATCGCCCCCAAACCTTTGATGAGTTCAATACAATTACTAATCAATTAGTTTATGTTTCAGCGACGCCAGCTCCATATGAATTGGAAGTTGCCTCAAAGGTCGTCGAACAGGTTATCCGGCCGACGGGTTTATTAGACCCGACATTCACAATAAGACCGATTAAGGGGCAAGTTGAAGACTTAATGGAAGAAGCGAGAAAATGCGTCGCTCTTGGGGATCGAATTTTAGTCACTACTTTAACCAAGAGAATGTCGGAGGATCTTTCCGAGTTTTTAGATCAAGCGGGTCTTAATGTTGAGTATTTGCATTCCGACATAGACGCTATTGAGCGGGTTGAGATTATTAGACGACTCAGGAAAGGGGATTTTGATATCCTTATCGGAGTTAATTTACTCAGAGAGGGCTTAGACCTTCCAGAAGTCGCTTTAGTCGCGATCCTTGATGCTGATAAAGAAGGGTTCTTAAGAAGCCAAACAAGTCTCATTCAAACCGCAGGGCGCGCGGCTCGTCACGTTAAGGGAAGGGTGATCCTTTACGCGGATGTGATTACGGATTCAATTCAGAAGACCTTAGATATTTGTCAAGAAAGGCGTAGCAAGCAAATGGAGTATAATGCAACTAACGGAATTACCCCAAAGACGATTAAGCGGGCCATCCCCGAAGGACTTCAGTCATCAAGTAAGCCCGCGAAAGACCAAGATGATCGAGATGAACATGGCGACTCAAGTCAGAGTAAAGCATTAGAAAAAGAAGTCATTTCTGAATTAGAAGTATCGATGCTTGAAGCCGCGCAGAATTTAGAATTTGAAAAAGCAGCCCTGCTTCGCGACCAAATAGATGCGCTTAAAAACAAGGACAAGGTAGCTTCAAAAGCTTCAAAATCTGGTTATAAGAAAAAATCGAAAGGGATTTATAATAAAGACGGCATCCCTAAGCGTAAGAGGAAGGCATAGCCATAGCCATTGGCATAGGCGTCCATATGCCTATGTGTAGAGGTAAAGTGTGCGGCTGTAGCTGTAGCTGTAGCTGTAACTGCGACTGCGGTGCTTAGCTCACTCAATAGCTTAATTAATTAAGCTCAACTTTAGCTTCTTCTTGCTCAATCGATTGAATACGTAAAATGACTTTTTGAAGAATTGATTCTAAGTCGAGATTCACACTGTCTCTTAACTGCTGTACCGATGAACCATGATCAATAAACTTATCGGGCCAGCCAATTCTTTCGACTGGGCAATTAATTTCACTATCATTAATCACTTCAGTCACCGCGCTTCCGAAACCGCCGTTAATGACATTATCTTCTAAGGTGACTATTAGCTTGGACTTTTTAGCCGAGCTGAGAATTGCTTTTTTGTCTATAGGTTTGACGAATCTTGGGTTGACCAATCCGGCGGTGATATTGTGCTCGCTGAGTCGAAGTACTAGTTTTTCACCTAGATTAAACATGGCTCCTAAGGCCCATATATCGACCTCGATTCCTTCATGCGCTCTTTTTGACAGACCGATCTCAAGAGCAGTTGGAGTTTCTTTTAAAGTTTTTCCTGGGCCTTCACCTCTTGGATAACGAACGAAGGATGGCCCTTTATAATTCAAGCCCGTCTTTATCATGTCTGCCATTTCATCTTCATCAGCCGGCGCCATAATCAGGCAGTTAGGAATCGGTCTTAAGTAACTTAAATCAAAAAGCCCGTGATGCGTGGCTCCATCATTTGCGGATAATCCAGAACGATCCATACAAAATAGAACCGGTAAGTTTTGGATAGCTACATCATGTATGATTTGGTCATAAGCTCTCTGAAGAAAAGTTGAGTAAATAGAGCATACAGGGTGGAATCCTTTACTCGCCATTCCTGCCGCGTAGAGCACCGCGTGTTCTTCAGCTATGCCGACATCGAAGAATTGATTGGGCAGTTCTTTCTCAAGTATATTTAAGCTTGTTCCTGAGGGCATTGCCGCGGTTATTCCCACGATCTTTTTATCTTCTTTAGCTAGTTTTGTTAGAGTCATGCCCATCACTTCTTGATACTTAAGTGCGGGCTTCTGCTTAGTTTCTATGCTCTTGCCTGTATCAATATTAAAAGGGCTCGCACCATGGAAGCGTTCTGGGTTTTTGATGGCTACATCGTAGCCTTTGCCTTTCGTTGTTAGAACATGAAGTAATACCGGTTGAGTGGCATTTTTCGCAAATTCTAGGTAGTACTCTAGTTGCTTGGGGTCGTGCCCGTCGATGGGGCCAATATAGCGTATGCCAAATTTTTCAAAAATGGAGGAGGATATTAGGAAATCTTTTGTATCTCGTTTCCATTTCGCTCCGAGCTTTATGATCTTTTTGCCGCCGGGAATCTTATGAAGAAAGCGTTCTAAATCATCATTAATTCGATTGTAGATCGGATTCGTAATTAATTCATTAAAATATTTAGATAAAGCCCCTACATTCTTGGCTATCGACCATTTGTTGTCGTTTAAAATTATAATGAGTTTCTCAGTACTTTCAGTGACATTATTCAGTGCCTCTAAAGTCACGCCACAGGTGAATGCAGCGTCGCCGCATACCGCTACGACATGATCGTCAGTACCTTTTAGGTCACGCGCAGTGGCCATTCCTAAAGCTGCAGAAAGTGCAGTGCCTGCGTGCCCGGCGCCGAAAGCATCGTGTTCGCTTTCTTTTTGATTTAAGAAGCCACTCAAGCCTCCATCTTTGCGTAATGCATCAAAGCGTTGATCATTTCTTCCAGTGAGCAGCTTATGTACGTAGCCTTGGTGGCTGACATCAAAGAGGAAGGAATCCTTCGGGCTAGAAAAAACTCTATGCAGAGCAATGGTCAGTTCAACAACCCCTAAATTAGGTCCAACATGACCGCCGTTTTTCGAAGTGACCTGAATGATGCGTTCTCTAATTTCAGAGGCAAGAACGGGAATTTCATGCGCCTTCAATGATTGAACATCTTCTGGTCCTTTTATTGAGTCGAGAAGAGACATAATGAGGAATATTTGATTACTAAAGCTTTGAGGGCTGAATGATCGATTCTAAGTCTAAATGTCTAGAGGCTCTTTAGAGTCACTGGATATATCGAGTTTACTGATCTTTAATTCAGCAGCTTTAAGTTCATTTTGGCAAATTTTAAGTAATTTTGCACCTTCTTCAAACTGTGCAACCAGTTCCGCTAGAGGAGTGGAGCCTTCTTCCATTGCTTCAATGATGGACTCAAGCTTTTCTAGAGCGTCTTCGTAAGAAATTTTTTTGGGTTCTTTGTTTGGCATTTTACTATTTTCAAATACTTTTAATTAATGTGTTATTAATCTATAGTAAGTTAAAATATATTGTCATTAATATTTTACAAATTAGAAGTTAATATTTCAGGTTATTTAAATTCTAAGGTTTTATGTTCAATTTACAGACAGTTAGGGGAGATTTTCCGATTTTATCGAGTAAAATGAATGGGAAACCATTAACTTATCTCGATAATGCAGCCACTAGCCAAAAGCCATCAGTGGTCATCGACGCTGTTCAAAACTTTTACAAATCAGAGAATGCTAATATCCACCGCGGGGTTTTTCAGTTAAGCGAACAAGCGACCGCCGCCTACGAATCCGCCCGCACCAAGATGGCTGATTTCCTCTCCGCAGATAAGCCCGAAGAGATTATTTTTTGCAAGGGCGTGACTGAAGGCATAAACTTGGTAGCCCACGGCTTCACAGAAAGTATTTTGAAGCAGGGCGATGAAGTTTTAATTTCCGGCATGGAGCATCACGCCAACATCGTACCTTGGCAAATCGCTTGTGAACGCACCGGAGCTCAATTGAAGGTTATCCCAGTATTAGAGGATGGCTCATTGGATCTAGAGGCCTTCGATTCGCTTTTGAATGAGAAAACACGCTTAGTCTCGATTGTCCATATCTCTAATGCTTTAGGGACAATCAATCCAGTTAAGCGGTTGATCGATGCAGCGCATGCTAAGAACATTCCCGTCCTTGTCGATGGAGCTCAGTCCGCTCCTCATATGGAGATCGATGTGAAGGCATTGGATTGTGATTTTTATCTTGTTTCAGGGCACAAGCTTTTTGGCCCGACAGGCGTTGGGGTCTTATACGGTAAAAAAGCCTGGCTTGAACGTTTACCGCCTTATCAAAGTGGGGGTGATATGATCGAGAAAGTTGATTTTGAGGGTACTACTTATAAAGGTTTACCCGGAAAATTTGAAGCGGGTACGCCCAATATTTCTGGGGTAATTGGTTTATCTAGCGCATTAGATTATTTAAAAGTTTTGGACAGAAAAGGCGCCTTGAACAATGAAGACGCACTCCTGAAGAGCGCTACAGAGGCTTTAAATGAGATCGAAGGTATTCGTATCATTGGTAATGCGGCTGAAAAAGCATCCGTGATATCCTTTGTTATGGAGTCGGTTCACGCACATGATGTCGGCACATTCTTAGACGCTGGCGGCATCGCGATTCGGACCGGGCATCACTGCACAATGCCCTTGATGAAGCGTTTCAATGTAGCGGCTACGGCTCGAGCTTCCTTCGCTTTTTATAATGATTTTAACGATTTAGATCGTTTTATTGATGCAATTAAAAAAATGAAGCAATTTTTTGGATGAGTGAAGATGCCCTAAACGAATTGTACCAAACAATCTTGCTCAAGCATTCTAAAACCCCGCTGCATTATGGCAAACTAGAATATTTCACACACAAGGGTGAAGGGTTTAACCCAATCTGCGGGGATGCGCTGACTATCTATTTGAATATTGAAGGTTCGACCTTAAAAGCGCTCAGTTTTGAGAGTGCAGCTTGTGCGATATGCAAGGCATCCGCCTCTGTCATGCTAGAGCAAATCCAACTGATTTCCCTAGCCGAGGTGGACGACTATAAAGCGGCTTTTAACCAATTATTATCTCAAGAAGATTATCGTACCTCCCTTCAAATGGCCGAAGACTTTAAGGCCTTCAAGGGTATCTTGAAATTTCCAGCACGGAAAAACTGCGCGATGCTTCCTTGGGATACTTTAGCAAAAGCTCTAGACTCGGCTTAGTTTAGGAATTCCCTAAGATTTTAATAATATTTTCTGAGAAAATTCTCTGCCTTTCAAGTTCACTTAAACCGCCGTTCGATCTTATATCTTCGATGAAGGTTTTCATTACAGGAGGCTGCTTAGTGCTTGGGTAGAGCTTTAGAGGAAAGTCGGATCCGAAGATTATTTTATGGGATCCCACGAGCTGAATCATGTTTCGAAAGATATCCATATCGTAGAGCAATGGGCATGCTGCAGTATCGTAGTAGACATTCTTTAGAAGGGTTTTAATCTTTGGGTTTTGCTCAAAGAAGGGGATTCCGCCTCCGAAATGAGCTAAGATTATTTTAAGTTCAGGAAAGTGCGTTGCTAAGTCTAGGTAATCCTGAAAGGGCGTGGACACGTAACCAGCATGGCTGAGATTCATCGCTTCTGTAACGTGGAGATTTATGGGCCATTTTTTGTCGGAACACCACTCAGCCATTGCGTACCAATTCTCTTTATTTTCTGAAAACCCTTGGATGGTGGGGTGCAACTCACCAACCCCCTGAAATCCCATACTGGAAGCTTCTTCAAGTTGTTCAATTGGTGCTTCGCTCGGGAAGATTGAGGCAAATCCAATAAAGCGGTTGTTTGCCTTTTCCATCCAGCTTTTCATTAATTGGTTATGCCAGCGGCAAGTAGCAGAATGCTCCCAATACCAACCTAATAAGAGGCTCTTTGAAACTTTCGCTAAGTCCATTTGCTCTAGAGTTTCTTCTGCTGAGCTCCAGCCTTGGATTGAGCTTTTATTTTTTGGAGCGACTAAGCTCAGCCAATGTGCTTCTTTATTTTGATGAGCCCAAGATTCGCATTTTTTGTATAAATCAGGTGGGAAGCAGTGGGTGTGTGCGTCAATCATAGCAGTTGACTTGATAATTTTGATGCTCTCTATTTTTTGCAATAAGATTATTAAGTGTTATGCCTGAATTAGCTGAAGTAGAATATTTTAAAAGAGTCTGGTCACCCGCCGAAAATACAAAAGTAACTGAGGTGATGGCGCGCCTAGACAAAAGAATCTTTAGGGAGATTAAGGGAGCGCAATCTCTAAACTGTTTGAATGGGAGTACTTTCAGTCAATCATTCCGCAAAGGTAAACAACTGTGTTTCTTATTTGATCAGGATAAATGGCTGGGTCTTCACATGGGCATGACCGGTAAGCTTAAAATAAGCGAAGAACCGGACGAGGCCTTTAAATATGGTTACCTCATGCTTTTCTTGGAGGATGGTCGTAGGCTGATATTTGAAGATCCTCGACTATTCGGTAAGGTACTCTTTAGCCAAGGCTCTAGGGCTCCTGATTGGTGGGCAAAATTGCCCGATGAAATTCTGAGTGACTCTTTTACTTTTCAATCGATGAATACCTTTTTGGAAAGAAGACCTAGAAGTCTGATTAAGCCACTGCTTTTAGAGCAATCTGTTTTTCCGGGGATTGGCAATTGGATGGCTGACGAAATCCTTTGGAGAAGCCAAATAGCCCCTTTTGTAAAGGTAGCGGAAATCGATCCAGACAAGCGTGAAGAATTATATTCTGTTATACGAGA
This sequence comes from uncultured Puniceicoccaceae bacterium, assembly GCA_913045955.1. GTDB lineage: Bacteria > Verrucomicrobiota > Verrucomicrobiia > Opitutales > Coraliomargaritaceae. The sequence goes on along the minus strand of CAJWRZ010000003.1, from coordinate 26,612 downwards.
GGTCTGTGTGGACGCACTTGAAGTGATTGCTGACGGTTGGAAAAAGCCCCCGAACAGTTGGCTCTTTAACCATCGATGGAAGGATAATGGAATTTGCCCAAAAACTAAGCAGGTTTTAAAACGCGAGAAAATTGGGGGTCGAACCGCCTGTTGGTCGCCAGACTGGCAGGTCTATCGTTAGATTTTAGCTTTAATTGCTTGGTGTATGGCCACCGTTGAGAAAGTTAAGCTAGTAATCTTAACGCTATCAAAACCTGCATCCAAGAGCTGTTGTTTTAGTAAAGCTCTTGTAGGGAATGATTCGATAGTACCCGCTAGATATTTATAAGCTTCCTTATCTTGAGTGACGAGTCCGGCAATGGTTGGTAAAACAAATTTCAAATAAAGATAATAGAACGGGCGGAACCAATTATAAGGTTGTGAAAATTCTAATACAAAGAGTGAACCATCGGGTTTTAAGACACGGTGCATTTCTTTAAAACCTTTTAAACGTTCTTCGAAATTACGAACGCCGAAGGCTATGGTGATAGCATCGTAAGCATTGTCTGGTATCGCCAGCTCCATGCAGTCGCCGAATTCAAATTTTATATTTTCAGAATCTTTGATATGGCTTTGTTTGGAACGAGCTATTTCAAGCATAGGTTCACAAAAATCTTGAGCCATTATGGGAGTCTTTGATTTGATCTTTTTACTTAAACTAAACGCCACATCACCACTGCCGGTCGCTAAGTCTAAAATATTGCGGGGCTTTAGTCTGGCTACATTGGATACCAACCTATGCCTCCAAAGGTAGTCCATTCCAAAGCTGAGTAGGTGATTTAGGAAATCATATTTAATGGCAATTCCAGAAAACATTTTTTCTACCTGTGTTCCAATTGGCTTATACATGGTTCTATTTACTGAGGATTTAGTGGTTTAATCGCTTTTTGAGAGCAAATTATGGGTTAATTATCACTTTTTTTATTTTCTATATTTGACAGAAATTATCCGAATATTGAATATAAATCTATTACTAATTTCAAACTTACTTTGTATGTCTAATAATCTGACCAAAAGAGATATCGTTTCTGATATATATGATAAAACTAATTTTTCACAAAAAGAAATTAGAGAAACAGTACAGCTGACTTTAGATGCCATTCAGTCAGCATTGATTAAAGGGCAGAATGTAGAGCTTAGAAATTTTGGCGTGTTCGAAGTTCAAGTTCGAAAAGCAAGAGTGGGAAGAAACCCCAATCAACCTGAAAAAGATGTTATCATACCTAAGCGAGCGGTTATTAAGTTTAAATCAGGCAAGCAATTGCGATCAGGTTTGAGTCAGATGAATGTTGATTAAGAATCAATCGACTAATCAACCGATTTTATGAATTTTGAAACCTTACCTGGATTTCGTTCTTTCCTCCCAGATAAGTGTTTTATTCGTAACTACATTTTTGACAGCTGGAGAAGCTCAGCTCAGTCCTACAATTTCCAAGAGTATGATGCACCGACCTTAGAGCCTTTGGAGCTGTATAAGGAAAAGTCAGGCGATGAAATCGTAAATCAATTATTTAATTTCACAGACCGAGGTGATCGTGAAGTCGCACTTCGACCAGAAATGACACCTTCATTAGCGCGCCTAGTGGGCGAGAAAGCCAACAGCTTAAAGCGCCCCGTTAAATGGTTCAGCGTCGGAGAGCAATTCCGCTATGAACGCCCTCAAAAAGGCCGCTTGCGATCATTCTATCAATTCAATGTCGATATTCTAGGGGAGGCAGGCGTGGGTGCTGATGCTGAACTGATTGCTTGTTTGATTGATAGTCTTTGTGCTTTTGGTTTGGATTCAAAAGATTTTAAAGTTCGATTGAGCGATCGTGAACTATGGGTGCGTTTTTTAAAATATTGGGGTATTCAGGATGCAGCTTTGCCTTCAGTTCTCTCAATTATGGATCGAATTGAAAAGATGGATGAAGAGACTGCCTTAGAACAACTGAAAGAACATTTCCTCGCCGGTACCGAAGCTTTTGTTCAATCAGTGAAGGCATTATTTAAAGTAAAAACAGTTTCAGAGCTGAAGGCTTTCTTTATTTCGCTCCCTGAAAAAGAAGGGCAAGTAGTAGACTTCAGTAATCGAATAGAGGAATTAGGGGTATTATTCAGCACGCTTCAAGCTATGGGCCTTGAGGATTACATAGCAGTTGATTTTAAGATTGTACGAGGCTTAGCTTATTATACAGGTTTTGTTTTTGAGGCTTTCGAAGCAACGGGCAAAGGGCGAGCCTTAGCTGGAGGGGGTCGCTACGACAACTTGATCGAAAAGCTTTCTGGAAACTCAATGGAGGCCGTAGGTTTTGCTATGGGCGATGTAACTCTTTTAGATTTACTCAAGGACAAGGCTAAGGTTCCTGAATATAAGCCAAGCGCGGATATTGCTTTTATCTTTTCCGGTGAATCCGAAGCTGCTTGTGCATTAGAAGACGCGCACGGGCTTAGGCGAGAAGGTTACAGGGTAGAGTATCCTATTAAAAAGATGGCTTTCTCAAAACAGTTCAAAGATGCCGGACAGAAAGGTATTCGCTTTGCTTTCATATACGGTTCGGAGGAACTCAGTGAAAAAAAGGTGAAATTGAAAGACTTCAAATCGGGTGAAGAAATTTTAATAGAAAGAACCCATGCCGTGATGCTTAAAGCGATCAAGGGATTACTTTAAAAGCTTTTTTACGATGACGGGAATAGAAAAACTTCTTAAGACGGTTGCTCAATTAAGAGATCCTGAAGGTGGGTGCCCTTGGGACATTGAGCAGACTCACCAATCTATTACCGACTGTCTAATTGATGAATGCTCTGAACTGCTTCAAACAATTGATCGCTTAGATATGGGTCACATGGAGGAAGAGTTGGGTGATGTCTTACTTCAAGTAATATTCCATGCGCAAATTGCCCGAGAAAATGGGCATTTTGATTTCAATTCAGTCTGCGAACTTTTAAATGACAAACTTGTGCATCGCCACCCTCATGTTTTTGGTGATGAAAAAGATTTAGACACAACTGAGGCTGTATTAGATCGCTGGGAATTAATTAAATCTAAGGAAGTGAAGCGAGGTCCGAAAGTGTCTGGGGTTTTTAAAGACCTACCACCTCAACTGCCCGCGCTTATGTTTGCTGAAGATGTTCATAAGCAGATTAAAAAGAAAGATTTAGAAGCTTCAGACTTTTACAATTGGGAGTCCTACAATGCCTTTATGGAAAATATTGCTAAAGACCCTGAGGGGGTTGGGCGCTTGCTTTTCAATCTAGTTGCTTGGTGCAAGGAGCATGAAATAGAGACAGAATCTTCCTTGAGGCGCTATGCTCAGCACATTGTGGATACTCTTGAAGCAAAAGAGCTGGATTAGTTTCAAGCTCTCAGCATTGACGCGCTTAGAGACGAACCGGAATACCTTTTGATTTTAAGAATTCTTTGGCTTCTGAAATTGAATAGGTGCCAAAGTGAAAAATTGATGCAGCTAATACGGCATCGGCTTTCCCTAGGCTAACGGCATCGGCCAAGTGCTCTAAATTCCCAGCGCCGCCTGAGGCAATTATCGGGACTTCAACTAACTCGCTGATGCGTTTGTTCAAAGCTAAATCATAACCATTTTTTGTCCCATCAGCATCCATGCTGGTCAGTAAGATTTCGCCTGCTCCACGTTCAGCGATTTCCTTGGCCCATGCCATGACATCTTTGCCTGTATTTTGACGTCCACCATGGGAGAAAACCGTCCATTGATCGGCGGCGGTTTTTTTCGCATCAATTGCCACAACAATACATTGATTACCGAATTTTTCGGAGGCAGAAGAAATCAGGCTAGGTTCTAAGATTGCTGAAGTGTTTAAGCTTACTTTATCGGCGCCGGCATTGAGCATGGATCGGATATCTTCTAAATTCCTTAATCCTCCACCAACGGTTAGTGGCATGAAACATTCCGAAGCCGTTCTCTCGACAACATCGTGCATGATTTTACGCTCTTCATTCGATGCGCTTATGTCTAAAAAGACTAATTCATCGGCGCCTTGTTCTTGGTAGGCTTTTGCTTGTTCAACAGGATCTCCTGCATCTATTAAATCTAAAAACCGGACGCCTTTGACTACACGACCATCGTGAACATCAAGGCATGGAATGATTCTTACAGATAACACAATTCAAATAATTTTACTCGTCGACGAAAACAATATCGGGCTCAAAAGAAAGCGCTATTCTATATTGAACACCCTTTCTCATGATCAAAGGATGATCACGCTCTAAAACTTGTAAGTAATGGATCTTACCGTAGTAAGTTTTAAAGTCTGGATTCTGGGATACGGTTTGGATGGGAGCCCATGTTGCCTGAAAATCATCTCTAATTACGTTCGCTCTGTGGCCTTCTTCGCCTAAAGTATAGCTCGTTCCTAAGCGATAAGATGAGTGCGCCGATGAGATGGCAATTACGTATCTAAATTTCGAAAGTTGTGTATCTTTCTTCATCGTAAATACATACTCAGCGTTTATTTTTCCGCCTTGAAATGTCCAATTCACTTTGCAACTGCCAAGTCCGTTTATGAATGAGCCCTCTTTACTGATTAATTCTGGCTGATCATAAGAGAATTGTAGCGCATTTCTTAGCCCAACTTTTGTCGTACAGTTTTTCCCGTAATAAGCTGGGATGACAACCTGATCCCCGAAGGTTAATTCTGGAGTCATTATCGGCATGTAGGTGTTAACTGGCCAATCAAATATCCCGGGAGCGTGCGGGAAAGCTAGGTAATCACAGCTATCAGAATAAGCTTTATTTGGAGCGATTAAAGGTAGCTGGAAGGAGAGTAAAGAATCTGGGTCTTGGTATATGAAAAGTCCTTGTTCTTTTTTCGAGGTTTTATCGAAGTTAACAAAACGTCCGATCTTTCTTGGGTCCGGAATCGAGCTTGATTTATACTTATCTCCGATTGATTTAATTAATCGGGCCCATTGGCATAAACACCGCGCTGCATCGAAATTAGCCATGCGGTTGGTGTGATTTATAGCGCTCGTTCTTTCTTCATCGCGGATCACCAAGTAACCATGCTCTTGATCAAGGTACGTCATGAAGAAGTTTAAAAATAGTTTTTTAACCGTATCTTGATAAAGGTCTGCCTTATCTTCAGGGATCCAGCCATCGCGCATGGCTTGTAGGAGTAAACTGATGCAGTGCATTTGGCCATAGGCGCCAATAGATCGGCCATAAGCCCAACCGGTTCCATCTTGCCGTACCATGTCGGGTATAAGTTTGATGTATTTTTCAGCAACAGTTCTTAAGCTAGCGAGCTTACGTTCCCTTAAGTTGATATTTGCATGAAGCTGGAGTGCTTGCCTAATGAAAACAAAGGACATGACGCCATAAATATCAAAGGAACCTGAAAGGGTTGATGGGTCAGGGTCAACATCGTCGAAATATTTTGATGAAGAATTATCTTCGATTCGTTCTAGAAAGCGTTCGATTAATTTTCCGGTTTCATCTTTTTTTGATAATCCAATGCTGAAGCGTGTGACTGATTTTGCTATATTGAATGCTTGATGATGATTGTTATAATCTGTGCGTTCTAATAATTGTTTGTCTAACTGTAAACGAGTTGGCTCAAGAAGACGTTCCCAGACCGGATTCCGGTCTTTCGCTAAGCCAAAAGAGAGTAAGCCCAATGCACTGTAAGCGATTCCGTTTCCACTCACATCGTCATTAGTATTATCATCGCCATCTTGACTGTCTGCTTCGGCAAATGCTTGTGCAGTGATTGTTTTCGCTGATAAATCTAAGAGGTCAAAGTCATCCAAGGTTAACTGATTTGTCGCTCTATAAAATTCTCCGATCGCTAATGCGGCGTGTCCTGACTCTCGGCTGTGTGCTTTCTCGTTCGGGAAGGGTGTGATGGTTCCTTGTTCAGTTATTGAGCCTAAATTATGACTTAGAATCGAGTGTGCCATGTCTAGGCACTGTTCAGCGAAATTTTCCATTATGAATTGTTGATATTAAAAGATCTGTTTAATTTGATGTTCAGTGAATTCAGCCTGTCAACTGGGTAATTCGTATTTATATGTCTAAATGTCAGTTATTATTGACTGAATCATTCGGAAATTGAAATGTAGTTACTTAAAGTTACACCTATACTCATTATGAAAAGTTTATCCCAAGAGCACCGAAAGTTTCACCCCCAATCTGAATTTGTTGCCAACGCAAAAATCCAAGGAATGGAAGCTTACAAAGAAGAATATGAAAAAAGTATTGAGGATCCTCAAGCTTATTGGGAAACGGTAGCCGATGAGCTCCATTGGTTTTCAAAATGGGATCAAGTCTTGGACTCCTCTAAGGCACCGTATTACAATTGGTTCGTTAACGGAAAAACAAATATTAGCTACAATTGCTTGGACCGGAACGTGAATGCAGGGAAGGGCGATAAAGTAGCCTTTCATTGGGAAGGTGAGCCCGGAGATTCTAAATCGCTCACTTATTCTGAGTTACTTGAGTCTGTTTGTTTGTTCGCAAATGTCCTGAAGTCTTTTGGGGTGCAAAAGGGGGATCGTATCGCTCTTTATCTGCCAATGATTCCTGAACTCGTGGTCGCGGTACTTGCTTGTGCGAGAATTGGAGCGGTTCATACCGTAATTTTTGCCGGCTTTTCCTCAGACTCAATTCAAGACCGTATAATTGATTCAAAAGCAAGGATGGTCATAACCGCCGATGGAGGATACCGTCGCGGTAAGATTTTAGAACTTAAGAAAATAGTGGATGAGGGAATCGAAAATTGCCCAACTATTAGTGAAGTCTTAGTGGTTAAACGAGGCGGCGATACTTCTATTGATTGCCCCATGCAATCAGATCGCGACTTTTGGTATGAGGAACGGGCTGAATCATGTGACGCGGATTGCCCGGCAGTTCCTTTAGATTCTGAGGATTTATTGTTCCTTCTTTACACCAGTGGCACTACTGGGAAGCCTAAAGGTATTATGCATTCCACCGGGGGTTATCAGGTCTTCAGTTATGCAACTTCAAAATACGTTTTTGATTTAAATGACAATGACATGTATTGGTGTACCGCGGATGTTGGTTGGATTACGGGGCATACTTATATCATATATGGTATTTTGCAAAATGGTGCTTCGCAGCTCATCTATGAGGGCGCTCCTAATTTTCCTGATCCCGGTCGTTTTTGGAATTTGATCGAACAATACAAGGTGTCGATTTTCTATACTGCTCCTACGGCGATTCGTGCTTTCATGAAATGGGGTGATAATTGGCTCGAAGGAAAAGATTTAAGTTCTCTGCGTTTACTTGGCTCCGTCGGCGAACCAATCAACCCAGAGGCGTGGATGTGGTACCACGAGAAAGTAGGATCTGAGAAGTGCCCCATCGTTGACACCTGGTGGCAGACGGAGACGGGTGGGCATTTATTAACGCCACTGCCGGGTGCTATTCCTACGAAGCCTGGTTCGGCTACGGTTCCGTTCTTCGGGATTGAGCCATTGATTTTAACTGAAGAGGGCGCCGAGACCGATGTAGGTATTTTAGCTATAAAGAATCCTTGGCCTGGGATGCTCAGGGGGATTTATGGGGATCCAGAGCTTTATGAGGCAACCTATTGGAGTAAATGGGGCGGTCGTTATTATTTCCCAGGTGATGGAGCTCGAATTGATGAGGATGGTTACTATTGGATTCTGGGTCGTGTTGATGATGTCGTGAATGTTTCAGGGCACAGAATTGGGACAGCAGAACTCGAAAGTATATTTGTTGAGCACAGTTCTATCGCCGAGGCGGCGGTGATTGGGATTAAGCATGAGATCAAAGGACAAGGTTTATTGGCTTTTATCACTGCTATTGAAGGAAAAAAAGTGGATGAGGCTTTGAAGGTAGAGTTAGTCCAGCTTGTGGATAAGAAAATTGGGAAATTTGCGCGACCTGAAAGAATTGTTTTTGCATCAGACCTCCCGAAGACCCGCTCTGGGAAAATCATGAGACGACTTCTAAGGTCAATTGCAGAAGGTCAAGAATTAGGCAATATTACGACGCTTTCAGATCCTTCAATAGTTGATGAAATACAAAATCAGTTCAAAAATATTTAATTTTGAATTTGTGGGCTAGACAAATTCAAAAGCTCAATCAATCTATCACTAGACGTTTATGAAAATATATTTAAATAATCAGTTGGTTGATTCCGAAGACGCTAAGATATCCGTGTTTGATCATGGTTTATTATACGGGGATGGTATTTTTGAAGGGATTCGTATCTATGGCGGGTGTATTTTTAAGTTAGAGGAACACCTTGAAAGACTTGAGCAATCCGCAAAAGCTATGATGCTAGAAATTCCTATGGATCGTGGTGCGCTATTGTCAGCTGTCAGTGATACTTGCCGGGCTAATAATCTTAAGGATGGTTACATTCGCCTTATCGTAACGAGAGGTGTGGGCAATTTGGGTTTATCTATAAGAAACTGTGAACAGCCTCAGGTGATTATAATTGCCGATAAAATCCAGCTTTATCCTCAAGAATATTATGAAAAGGGGCTTAAGATTATAACGGTACCGACTCGCAGAAATAATCCAGCTGCGCTGCCTCCAACTATTAAGTCTTTGAATTATTTAAATAATATCTTAGCGAAAATTGAAGCCCAGAATTTAGGTTATGAAGAAGCAATTATGCTCAATGATCAAGGCTTTGTCTCAGAATGTACCGGCGATAATATATTTTTAATTAAAGGCGGTATTCTTTATACCCCCAAGATTGCCTCTGGTTCATTGAAGGGTATCACGCGTGAAGTAGTTATGGGTATTGCCGAAGGGCTTGATTTTAAAGTCGTTGAGGCGGATCTAACGCGATACGATACTTGGATTGCCGATGAGATGTTCCTGACTGGCACAGCGGCTGAAATCATTCCTATTGTTGAGGTCGACGGGCGCACAATTGGCGATGGATTGCCGGGTAAAAATACTGCTAGTTTTCTTAAAGCATTTAAACAAAAAGTCACTGAAGAGGGCTTTCATTTATAAAGGCGACTTTTCGCTCAATTTTAAGGCTTTGAATTTGACCCAATTGGGTTAATTTACTCATTTTTAAGGCAAACTAATTCCTTTTAATTTTGCGATTTTAATATTTTATATTTAGCTATAATTAATGTCTAACAAACTTACATGCAGTTTATGTAACCAGCACGCTACGGTTCACCTAACTCAGATCATTAATAATAAGATTCAAAAGATCGATCTTTGTGAGAGTTGTGCTCAGAAAAAAGGCGTGACGGATCCTGAAGGTTTTTCATTAGCTGAAATGCTTTCTAATTCAGATTTTTTAGGAGCTGAGGATAGCCAAGCCTGCAACGTTTGTGGCCAAAGCATTTCTGATTTTAGGAAGTCAGGTCGTTTTGGCTGTTCTGATTGTTACGTATCTTTGGGCAACCAACTCAAACCAATACTTGAGGAGATGCATGTGGGATTTAAACATACGGGCAAAAAACCTGAAAAGTCATTTCAGCAAATCAGTCTTTCAGAGACCATAGAATTATTACGCGTGAAGCTTCAAAAGGCTATAGCTATGGAAGCTTATGAAGATGCAGCGCATTATCGCGATGAATTAGAGATCATGAAAAACGAACTCTCTAAAGCGAAAATCAATTGTTCAAATGATTGAAAATTTAATTTCAAAATCAAATGCTCAACTGACTAAAGGTTTTCTTAAGTCTTCCCCTGTGGTGCTCAGTTCAAGGCTTCGGTTAGCTAGAAATTTGAACGGCTTTGTTTTCCCAAGTAAAGCAAGCTCGGCAGACAAATCAGAGATCTTAAACAAAGTCGAAAAATCATTATCAGATAAGCCTAATTTCAAAAAGGGCTTTTTTTATAAAATCAATACTTTGAGTGATTTAGAAAAAAGGCTCTTGGTCGAAAGACACTTAATCAGCCGTGAGTTGTGTGAAATGAATGAAGGTTCAGGTGTTTTCATCTCCTCTAACCAAGACTTCTCGGTCATGATCAATGAAGAAGATCATATCCGTCTGCAGTGTATTAAAAATGGTTTTAACTTAAACGCCCTTTGGAAAACAGTGAATCGCTTTGATGATTTAATGGAAGCGTCGCTACCTTACTCATTTTCCAAAGAATTAGGTTATTTAACCGCATGTCCCACTAATTTAGGAACAGGGCTGAGAGCTTCAGTTATGATGCATTTACCCGGCTTATTTATTTCCGAAAACATAGATAAGGTGATTCGCGCTTCCAATCAACTCGGCTTAGCCGTAAGGGGTTTATTTGGCGAAGGCTCTGAGGCAAGCGGTCACATATATCAAATTTCAAACCAGCAAACTTTAGGTGAAACAGAGGGTGAGATTTTATCACGCTTGGGTGGTGTACTCAAAAATATTATAGAGCACGAGTTGAATGCGCGGCAGAACTATTTTGCAGATAAAAAAGTTGTGTTGCTGGATAAGATCAGTCGCGCCCTAGGGATCTTGCGCAACGCCCATGTAATGAGCTCGGAAGAGGCGATGGATCATTTGTCATACATGCGTCTAGCGGTAGACCTCGGATTTTTAGCTGATGAATACCGAGCTTTGGTCGATTATCTGTTTATTCAAACTCAGCCTGGACACATTCAATTTCCTGAAGGAAGCATCAGTGTTGAATTAAGAGATGAAAAAAGAGCCCAAAAGTTGCGAGAGAATTTTCGAAAAATTCCGCCACTTAATTTTGACAATTAATCTAGATACAATTAGTTTATATTTAAAATGGAACCCTTAAATAATTTCACGCCGCGCGCACAACAGGTACTCGCCCTTTCAAGAAAGGAAGCAGAGCGCTTTCACCATAATTATGTAGGTACAGAACACCTCTTGCTTGGTTTAATTAATCTAGGGCAGGGTGTTGCGGTGAATGTCCTGCAAAAAATGGACTTAGACCTTCAAACAGTTCGCTTGGCAGTTGAGAAGCAAGTTGGCGTAGGCCCGGAATCTAAACCTTCGGGAGCCATCCCATATACGCCGAGAGTAAAGAAGGTATTAGCACTTTCTGGAAAAGAAGCTAAGGCATTGAATCATTCTTATGTGGGTACAGAGCACATTTTATTGGGTTTATTAAGAGAAGGCGAGGGCGTAGCAGCTAGAGTTCTTAAATCGCTGGACGTGGATATAGATCGGTGCCGGAATGAAATTTTATCCGAATTAGATCCTAATTTCTCGAGCGAAGGTAATTCCAGCCAGGCACCCAATCCTGGAGATGAGGATAAGAAAGAATCAAAGACGCCGGCACTGAAGGCTTTTGGGCGTGACTTAACCGAGTTGGCTCAAAAAGGTGAGCTTGATCCGGTGATTGGCCGTCATAAGGAGATTCAGCGGGTGGTCCAAATTTTATGCCGTCGAAGCAAAAATAACCCAGTTCTAATAGGTGAAGCGGGAGTGGGCAAAACAGCGATTGCAGAAGGCTTAGCTCACGAGATAGTAACTGGATTAGTTCCCGAACTTTTAGAAAATAAAAAAGTCATTACTTTAGACTTAGCTTTAATGGTCGCCGGTACAAAATACCGTGGGCAGTTTGAAGAAAGAATTAAAGCTGTAATGGACGAAATCCGTCGAGCTAAGAATATCATTATCTTCATCGATGAACTGCACACGATCGTCGGAGCAGGTGCTGCTGAAGGTGCGATGGATGCTTCTAATATATTTAAACCGGCTTTGAGTCGTGGTGAGCTGCAGTGTATTGGTGCGACAACGCTTGCTGAGTATCGTAAATTTATCGAAAAAGATGGTGCGCTAGACCGTCGCTTCCAATCTGTTAAGGTTGAGGCGCCCTCGATGGAGGATTCAATTCTGATTCTTAAGGGTATTCGCAGTAAATACGAAGAGCATCACAAGGTCAAATACACCGAGGCAGCATTGGAGACCGCCGTTAAGCTATCTGAGCGTTACATTACCTCGCGTTTTCTTCCTGATAAAGCTATCGATATTCTCGACGAATCTGGTGCGAGGGCTCGGATTGATTCTATGAAGCGTCCAGCCGAATTTGAAGTGATGTCTCAAGAAATTGATGCCATCTGCGCTAAAAAAGAAGAGGCGATTTCCAAACAAATATTTGAACAGGCGGCTCAATTCAGAGATGAAGAAAAGCAGTTAAGGGAGAACCAAAAGACTTTTATTGAGGAGTGGAAAAGTAAAAAAGCTAAGACTGAAATATTAGTGGATGATAATGCCATGCTCACCGTCGTATCTGATTGGACAGGTATCCCGCTCTCACGAATGGAGCAAGAGGAAAGTAAGAAGCTCTTAAACTTAGAAAATGAATTAAGGGAAGAGGTTATTGGACAAGATAAAGCTACGGAAGTTATCGCCAAAGCACTCAGGCGTTCCCGGGCAGACTTGAAAGATCCGAAGCGTCCGATTGGTTCCTTCATGTTCTTAGGCCCGACGGGTGTTGGTAAAACTCTTTTAGCCAAAATTCTAGCTAAACATATGTTCGGTGACAGCGATTCAATAATTCAAATTGATATGTCTGAGTATATGGAGAAATTCGCGGTCTCTCGTTTGATTGGGTCGCCTCCAGGTTATGTGGGGTACGATGAAGGTGGTCAGTTGACTGAAGCGGTACGTCGTAAGCCATATTCAGTTGTTTTATTCGATGAAATTGAGAAAGCGCATCCGGATGTAGTTCAATTATTATTGCAAGTTCTCGAAGAGGGTCGCTTGACGGATAGTTTGGGGCGTAAGGTCGATTTCAGAAATACAATCTTGATTATGACCTCCAATGTAGGTGCGGATATTCTCCAAAGAGATACTTCAATGGGCTTCGGTATTGAGGAAACGCATGATAGTGAATATGAAAAAATTCGTGATAAGATCTTAGACGAAACAAAGCGTGTGTTCAAACCAGAGTTCCTCAATCGTTTAAACGATATCGTTATCTTCAGATCCCTTAAGCTAGAAGACATGAACTCAATCGTTGATCTTGAATTAAGAAACCTTTCAGAACGCCTAAAGACTCAAGACTTGTTGTTTGATGTTAACGATGCAGCAAAAGCCTTTATCATCGAAAAAGGTTATGATGAAAAGTTTGGAGCTCGGCCTCTTAAAAGAGCGGTAGAACGTTACTTTGAAGATGCGCTCGCTGAAGTCATCCTTGAAGGATCCATAAAGCGAGGTAAGCTCATAAAAGTGAGTTTAAACAAAGCCAAAGATGGTTTGTCTTTCAAGCAGGGTAGAGTGACTTCAAAGACAAGTTCTTAATCAGGTCTGAACTTATGCTGAATTTATACCGAGCTTATTTGCTGAGCGATATTTGTTCGCTTATCGAAAGATTGTAGCCCTCGAGCCCGACAACTTTTCTCGGGTTGTCACTGAGGATCTTTATCTCTTTAAGTCCCAGATTAACAAGTATTTGTGCACCAATTCCGTAGTCTCTTGGATCCATTTTAGGAGGCTCTATTTGCTCAGACTCTAGAAGGTTTTTTAAGTACTTTAAACCACCATGCTTTTGCTCGATGTAGACTAAGACGCCTTGTTTTGCTTCGGCAATTTTAGCGAGGGCTTTTTCTAAAGTAGCACTTCCATGGGTTCCTTTTTGTTTAAATATATCTGAGAGCCTGTATTCGCTGTGTACGCGCACCAAAGTTGGATTATGATCGAGTGTCCCCATTGAGAGCGCGATGTGTTGGCGGTCATCTAGGACACTTTCAAAGAGGTGGAATTCGAATTCTCCATATTCGGTCTGCAATTTCTTTGTGGAGATTCGCTTGATCAGACATTCTTTCTTATGTCTAAATTCAATCAGCTGTGAAATAGAAATGAGTTTTAGGCCGTGCTTTTTCTTAAATTCAATCAAGTCAGGTACACGAGCTAAGCTACCGTCTTCATTCAGTATCTCACAAATAACGCCCGATGGATTAAGCCCAGCTAGGACCGCTAAATCGACAGCAGCTTCGGTGTGCCCAGCTCTTTCGAGGACGCCCCCAGGCTTGGCTCTCAGGGGGAAGACATGGCCTGGTTGTACAAGGCTTTCGGTGGGAGACTTAGGGTCACTTAAAATTCGGATTGTTTTGGCCCGGTCATGAGCACTTATGCCTGTTGTAATGCCTTCAGCTGCATCCACAGATATAGCAAAGTCTGTTCTGTGAGATTCACGATTCTCTGAGGACATAGGATTAATCCCTAAACGCCTTAATTGAACCGCCTGCATAGGCACACAAATCAAGCCCCTTGCGTGTAAAATCATTTGGTTGATTGATTCTGTAGTGGCTTTTTCTGCAGCCAGAATTAGATCGCCTTCATTTTCGCGAGCTTCATCGTCGGTCACGATGACTGCTTTACCTTGTGCAATATCTTCGAGGGCACTTTCAATCGAATCGAAATGCTCTAATTTATTATCTGAGTTTGGAGGCATTTTTTATCTTATTAAAAGAGGCAATGGTGCACTCTTATTGTTAAAGGATACTTTAAACTAAGCTATAAATCTTAGTTAAGCAAAAAAAACCCGCTTTTTCAGCGGGTTGTAAATTCTCTAGATTTAAGCGACGACTGCTTCGACTACATTGATCTTGCGGTGTTTAGAGTCAAAACTGACCGCTCCTTCTTTAAGTGCAAAAAGCGTGTGATCGCGACCCATACCCACATTAACTCCGGGGTGGTAACGAGTACCGCGCTGTCTCATGATGATGTTACCAGCTAGTACGTGCTCTCCGCCAAATTTTTTGACGCCCAATCTCTTAGAATGGCTATCACGTCCATTTCTTGAGGTTCCTTGTCCTTTTTTATGTGCCATTGTAGTTTATTGGTTAAATTTTATCCTTCGATTGAAGCAATTTTTATAACAGATAGTTGCTGACGATGCCCTTTAACGCGTTTGTATCCTTGTCTGCGTTTCTTTTTGATGATCGTTACTTTCTTATCTTTCTTATTTTCTAGTACAGTTGCTTTAACACAAGCATTTTCGACTAGAGGTGTGCCAAAGCGAGCATCGGCTCCTTCTCCTAGCATAATGACTTCTGTAATATCAATTGTATCACCAGCTTTACTGCCTGGAAATAAGTTCACTTTAAGAATATCGCCTTCAGTAATTGTGAATTGTCTGCCTTGTGTTTTGATCGTTGCTTTCATAGATTTTGAAAAAGCTCCAAAAAAGAGTATTCTTTGGAGAATACAAGTTATTTTTTTAAAAATTAGTATAAAAATATAGGTGACAAAGCGATCAAAGGGTTATTGAGTCTCAATTGAGACTCAATAACTATGGATGCAACGAAAGTAGACGTACCGGAAGAATTGGATGAAAACTTTAAGAAGTTTCTGACCAGTAAAGGATTAAGGGTTACCAATCAAAGGTTGGCGATCTTCAGTGCCGCATTTACATGCGAGAATCATTTCACGGCAGAAGACTTATTAGACTCTGCTCGTAAGCTGGATGATTCGGTCTCTCGAGCTACTGTATATCGTGCGCTACCTCTGCTCACCCAAAGCGGCCTAATTCGTGAAGTGGATGTTGGGAAAGATTATAAATATTATGCGGCGAATAAAGATGCGAAAACATTCCAAGCTCAAGTTATTTGTGAAGACTGTGATACTATTTTTGAAATCGATGCCCCCTTCATGGAATGGTACGGAAAAACGGTCGCCGAAAAATTAGGACTCACCACCGTAGGTCAGAGATTACAGGTCATTACAAAATGCCACAAATCTGGTTCTTGTAAAAATATAGCAGCTAAATAAGCGCCTGACTGAAGCCTAGTAAGATTGAAATATGGGTGATCATTTTGAATTAGATTTTTTCAAATCACTTTACAAAAGGCTCCCTAATGATAAGCGGGTCATTTCTATATTAGCAGAAATATACACGCATTCGGGCTTGATTGATGAAGGGCTAAAATTGGATCAAAAATTAGTCAGGATTGATTCCACGAATGCCTTAGCCCATTATAATCTAGCCTGTAGTTTATCCTTAAAACTTCGCTTCAAGGACGCCCTAAGTTCATTGAAAGAATCCATTAAGCTTGGTTACCGTGATTTTAATTGGATGCTGGAAGATGAAGATTTAGAAGCACTGCGTGAGACAACAATTTTTATGAAATTAAAGAAAGAACTTGGGCTTCTGTGATCGCACCTAAAAAATCTCAGCAAAAAGCCACAATTGTGGAAGTGATTCCACTGGCAGGCTTTGACGCTCAACTCGCCTACAAAGTACCGCCTTTTCTTGAGGAAAAGATCCTCAAAGGCCTTCTTGTAAGGATACCTCTGCGTAATCAGAGTGAATTAGGGGTGGTCATTCAGATAGGAACAGAGCAAGAAGTACCTCCAAATAAACTGAAGAGTATTCTTGAAATCGTTCAGCCATATCCGGTCCTTACCGAGGACCTATTCCGTCTTTTTAAATGGTGTGTTTCTTATTATGCCTCGAATTATGAATCTGTTCTAGAGTCAATGATCCCTAGTTTTGTCAGAAAAGGGATGCGTTCAAAACAAAAGAAGATGCTGTCGTTTAATAAATCTATCGACGCAGAGCTCGTAAAATCCTTGGAGAAGAAAGCCCCTAAGCAATTTCAGATTCTTAATTACATGGCCCAGCAAATTGCCCCTCAATCTAAAAATTTGCTAGCTAAGCGAATGGGGATCTCGCTATCGGTTTTTGATGCGCTTGTCGGTAAAGGATTTTTAGAGGAATTTAATATTCAAGATGAAAGAGAAGCCTATGCCGATGACCTCGCCGAAGAAAAAACAGAGGTCAGCTCGAGTGTTAAAGTGCTGACCGACGAACAGTCAGTAGTGACTGAAAATTTATTTAAGGCCGTTGATAAAAAAGATTTCGGAGTCGAGTTGGTTCATGGAGTTACGGGCTCAGGCAAAACTGAGGTTTATTTGCAGGCAGTCACAAGGGTAGTTAAGCGCGGTGGAGGCGTTATTTTCCTCGTGCCTGAAGTAGCCTTAGCCCCGCAGACGGTCAGCCGGGTTCGGGACCGGCTGGAATCTAAAGGCGTTAAAACCGTTGTTTGGCATAGTCACCTTTCTGATGGAGAACGCTACGATGCTTGGAAAGCGCTTATTTCTGGAGAAGCAAGGGTGGTTGTCGGCGCCCGGTCGGCGATCTTTGCGCCTGTAAAAAGCCTCGAGCTGATTATCGTAGATGAAGAACATGAGCCTTCCTATAAGCAGGAGGAGTCTCCGCGATACCACGGAAGGGATGTGGCCGTCTATCGTGCTTTCTTAAATAAAGCAGTGTGTATCTTAGGTTCGGCGACGCCCTCTCTTGAGACCATTTATAATGTTTCTATCGGTAAATATAACATTAATAAAATCCTCAATCGGGTGGATAATCGTCAGCTTCCCAAGATTCATATCGTTGACATGCGAAGGGAAGGCTCAGTCGATAAATTCAAAGGGCCTATTTCCCAAATGTTAGCGGATAAGATTCGTGACCGATTTGCCAAGAAGGAGCAAACGATCCTTTTCTTAAACCGTCGTGGCTACGCTTCTAATTTTATGTGTAAAGACTGCGGTCACGTTATTGAGTGTAAGCATTGCAGTATTCCGATGACGCTGCACCGAACGGATTGGACTCTCAAATGCCATCTATGCGGTGATAGTTACAAAGTCCCCAAGCGTTGTCCTGAGTGTAAGCAAGAAGATGTGCTTGCGAAAGGGTACGGTACTCAGAGGATTGAAGACCTTGTTCAGAAAATAATTCCGAAAGCTAAGATTGTTCGAATGGACGCCGATGCGATGTCTAAAAAGAATCGTTTTAGAGCGATACTTAAAGATTTTAGAGTGGGTAAGATTGATCTTCTTGTCGGAACTCAGATGATCGCAAAAGGCCTTGATTTTCCTAATGTTACATTGGTGGGTCTCGTTGATGCAGATCGTTCCTTGCACGTGGAAGACTTCAGGGCAACTGAACGAACCTTTCAATTAATCGTTCAAGTGTCGGGTCGTTCGGGTCGTGGTGACCGCGCAGGGGAAGTGGTCGTTCAAACAAGTACGCCTCACGCCTCTCCGATTCTTTATGCTCGGCAGTCAGATTTTGATGGTTTCCTTATGGAGGCACTCGAACAAAGAAAAGAGTTTCAGTACCCGCCTTACCGTCATTTAATTCGTCATCTCTTTGTCGGAAGAAATCCAGAGAAGGTTGAGTTTTATATGAAGCAGTGGCTCAAAGAATTACAACCGATCTTAGGGGATGATTTAGATATCAAAGGTCCGGTGCCAACGCCCATTGAAAAAATTAAAGATGAATACCGCTTTCAGTTCTGGTATTTTACGCCGAGTGTCGCTCGGGTTATGGGGCGCCTTAATGATCAGCGCAACTCCTTTAAGGCTAAGCTGGATAAAGATGTGAGGGAATGGATCGACGTTGATCCTATGCAGATGACTTAAGAGCTTAGGCTCAGCTAATTAATTTAAGAAAGTAGTTTATCTAAAAAGGCTTCACACCATTCTTCGGAGCCTTCATCACCTCCGTCGCACTCGGCGCATTCGATAATTTCGTTTGCTTTGAGTGATTTTAGCTTTTCGTCTATTTTTTTGCCACCGCGGCAGAAAGTTATGTAGGAACTATCACCAAGTGCACAAACGCCGTAGTTTAAGGTTTCTAAGAGTTCACTTGAGTCTTCGAATTCTGACCAAAATAATTCTCCATTAGCGGGGACGTCGCCGCTTCCTGTAGTCGAGCTTACGACCGCTAAATTTTCGATGGTCTTTAAGTCAGCTACGCTAAAATCGTTGAGCTCTTCGATTTGAGTTTCTATGCCTCTAGCTTCGGCAAGTTCTTTTAAGTTGAATGCGATGCCTTCAGCGGTGCCATACATGGAGGCCCATAGGATTTGTAATTTCATAATTTTTTTTATTAACTTATAATGTGCTTTAAATAAAATTTATTAAGATTTACAAGTTTATCATCAAAAAAATTAGACAAATAGATTATAAGAGTGTTCGGATTTTAGTTTCTTATTCGAAAAAATGCCATGTCCGCCTCTCTGGAGACGAATCCCGTTATAAATTTACTGGGGAAATGATTGATGGGGAAAATTCGGAAATGGTCAAAATAGGGGACACTCGAACTGATTGGCAAAAATCTTCATTCCCCATTCCTTGGACGGATTCTCCAGAAATTGTCCATCCTGAGTGATTTTTATTTTGCGTCTTGTCTTGACAGATCGCTAAGGTGTAGGTTTTTTCAACGATTCCTATATAAATAGGACAATATTTTAATTTATTATGGCATTAAAAATACGTTTACAACGTCATGGAACTAGTCACCGCCCATTTTACCGGATGGTCGTAACTGAAGCGAACGCTCGTAGAGATGGTCGTTTCGTTGAAGTCTTAGGCACTTACGAACCCCAAGCGAGTCGTTCAGAAGATGAGTTGAACCTTAAACTAGACCGCATTGATTATTGGAAATCAGTCGGCGCCAAAACTACGGATACTGCTGCAAGCTTAGTGCGCCGCGCTATTCGAGGTCCAGAAGCTTTAAAAGCAAAGCCGAGTGCTGCTAAGAAAGAGGCAAAGAAAGTGGAAGCGGAGGTAAAAGCTGAAGTGGAAGCGGAGGTTAAAGTAGAAGCCGAAGCCGATGTAGCCGTTGAAGCGCCCGTCGCTGAAGCAGAAGAAGCGCCCGTCGCTGAAGCAGAAGAAGCGCCCGTCGCTGAAGCAGAAGAGGCAGCTGCTGAGCCAGAGGCTTGTCCTCTCCCTGAAGCAAGCGAAGAGGCTCCTGAAGCACCCGCGGAGTCGGAGCCTGAATCAAGTGCTGATTCGGAAGAAGCAAAGTCTGAATCTGAATCTTAATTTTAATAAGATTCCAGCTCTTTGAGCTATGAAAGTCGAATTTGATATACTAACCCTCTTTCCAGAAATGGTAGAGGGTTTTTCATGTTCGAGTATGCTTGGCCGAGGGCAGGCTAATGATTGTATTGGCATTAAGAGCCACAACATCAGAGATTGGTCTAGCGATAAGCACCATAAAACCGATGATATTCCTTATGGGGGCGGTGCAGGTATGGTGATGACCCCTGAACCTATCTTTAAAGCTGTAGAGGCTCTTAGGCGTAAGGATAGCAAGGTTGTCTATATGGCACCTGACGGGATCCCTTTAACTACCCATTTAGCTCGATCACTATCCAATGAGTCTCATATCATTGTCATCAGTGGTCATTATGAAGGAATTGACCAAAGGATTCGTGATTCGATTATTGATATGGAAATTAGTATTGGCGATTTTGTTCTTACAAATGGTACTTTACCGGCGATTGTTCTCGTTGATTCGGTCAGTCGATTCGTCCCTGGCTTCCTTGGTGACGAAAAATCCTTGACTGAAGAAACATTCATGAGCAATTTACTCGGCTTTCCACAGTACACACGTCCATCGAGTTTTCGTGACATGTGTGTGCCGGAAGTTCTTTTGTCTGGAGACCATAAAGCGATTGAAAAATGGCGGAAAGATCAGCAGATTAAAAAGACTTCAGAACGGAGACCCGATTTATTAGAAAATAGAGATTAAATTATTATGAGCCAATCAATCATCAAAGAAATTACACAAGATCAACTCAAGGATGGCAGAAGTGCATTTAAAGTTGGTGATGGTGTTCGTGTACACTTGAAAGTTAAAGAAGGAGCGAAAACTCGTATACAGGTTTTTGCCGGAATCGTTATCGCACGTAAAGGTGGTGGCGTTGGTGAAACATTCACCGTTCGTAGAATCGCATCAGGCGTGGGTGTAGAGAAAGTCTTCCCAGTACACAGCCCGGTCATCGAAAAAGTTGAAATCGACCGTGAGTCTGTTACAATGCGGGCTCGTATGTACTATTTGCGTGATCGTATCGGTAAAGCAGCTAATCAGGTTAAAGAGAAGCGCTTGCAATACAAGAAACGCTAAGCTTTCAGTTTTTTAAACCCTCCCAAAAAAACCCTCATCAATAACGATGAGGGTTTTTTTATTAAATATTTTAAGGACTAAGCTTTTTCTACTTTTCCAGCTTTGATCGCTTTAACCGATACCCACATCCGCTTGACCTGTCCAGAAGGCAGCTTCACGCGAATACGTTGAAGGTTAGGACGGAAACGTCGTTTGGTATTTTTAACCAAACTCGTACCGATACCACCGCTCTTTTTAGTGAGACCTTTTCTGATTATACGACCACCTTTGACGGGGCGTTTTCCTGTTATTGCGCAAATACGTGACATAATTATTCCTTGTTTAAGAGAAAGTGAAACAAAAGTGGTTTTGAACGAAGGTTCAAGACTTTTCTTCTATTAATTAAGAAATGTCCGCTTAGGCTTAATTTCTCAAGAGATAAAGCACCTGAAACTTTTGACCCATATTGGATGGATGGAGTAATTCCATTAAGGTTTGTTTTTCTTTTGAGAAGGAATAAGCGCTTGGACTTATGATGGACTTAATCGCTTCTTGCGCATGATTGACGAAAAAAGATTCTTGGGACTTTAATTGATTTTTGCTTTTGGGAAGGTTTCGCATTATCGCTTGGATCGAGTCCCAACACACATCATAAGTAATATCCATATCCCCAGGTGCTTCAAGCAGGTCTTGACCTTGCCGGTGCCTCAAGTAAGTCCTTGCTGTTCCATTTGGCTTATGCGCGCTCAACTCTTCCCATGACCTGCCATAGTCGAATAATAGCATCAAACCTTCCCAGTCGGTCTTTAAAAGGCTTTGAACTCGGCTTTCCGCATCAATCGAAAGATCTATCTCGTATCCTTCACTAGCCTTGTTGGGCAGGCGCTCTTTAATTTTCAATACAGGGTCACTTAATTGTTCAAGCAAGACTTCCTTAAGCTTTCCATCGGGCAGCACCGTAACACCGCGTTCTCGCCATTGATTCTCTTTAAATATAATTCTATGAAAGGGGATAGCATCCAGCCATTCATTAGCAAAGAGGACTACTTTTTTCTCTTTAATCTCGAGTGGTTCGCCTAGCCTTATTGTTTTATGCTTTGCAAAAGAGCGCTCCTCCAAAAAATCCTCCTCCAAAAAATCCATGAGGCAGTAGCCGGGCTCAGCTGCGATTTCAATAAAGGTATAATCCGAAAGGTCGTTTTGTTTTAATAAATCACGAATCGAAGCCAGAACTAGTTTTGAAAAGACTGGGCCCAAGCTTTCAGCAGTATAAAAGTCACTCTCTGAGGACCGTCCTACACGATTTTTTTCCTTAGAATAATAACCGAACTGAGGATGGTAGAGACTTAATTCAATATAATCCCTGAAGTTTAAAGGCATTCCCTGGCTTCTAGCTTGCAGGACTTGAAGTAGATTCTCTGGATTATTCGGCATTGGATTTTTTACAGTCTTGTATTTTATAATTAAAAATGAATCAATCTTATAGGCTTAATTATTATCAAAGCCTACGAATTTAAGTCCTCAATACAAAATGATATTAGCCATTGAAAGTTCCTGTGACGAATCAGCGATCGCAGTGTTCGATCCCAAGATTGGGCTTGTTGAAGAGGTTATTCATACCCAAATAGAACTGCATTCCGAGTATGGGGGTGTAGTGCCAGATTTAGCCAGTCGTGAACACCTGGTTAATTTCCCCGCCTTGCTCAAGAGCATACAGCTTAACAATTATAAAGAAAACATCAGTTCAATAGCGGTGACTCGCGGGCCAGGTCTAGCGGGTTGTCTAGCGATGGGCGGTGCTTTGGCTAAGAGCCTCTCTTTGGCCTTCAATAAGCCCCTTTACGGCGTGAATCACTTGAGGGGCCATGCCTGGTCACCATTTATTAATATGCACCGGCAAGATCCAGAAGCATTTGGAAAAAACCTAGCGGCTCAACTGCCTCACCTTGGCTTGATTGTATCGGGAGGTAATACCCTTCTTTTTGAAATTAATCAGAAGAAGGAAATTATTATCTTAGCTCAAACTGTTGATGATGCGGCCGGTGAGGCCCTAGATAAGGGTGGTAAATTACTCGGATTGTCCTATCCGGCTGGGCCGAAAATTGAATCTCTAGCCAAGGAAGGGGACGAGAAAGGCGTCGAGTTTCCCAGGGCGGTCAGTGCGAAGAATGATCGAAGGTTCAGCTTCTCTGGACTTAAGACAAGTCTAAGATACAAGCTTGAGAAGTTATCTGACCAAGCCCAAAAAGACCAGCTTAAGACGCTCTGTGCCTCTTACCAGGCCGCGGTTTTTCATCAATTAATCAATAAGACTGAGAAGCTTATAGCCGATAATCATTACAAAAGCCTTGGACTGTCTGGAGGGGTTGCCAATAATCAAATACTTTCTGGGAAAATGGCTTCATTAGCTCAGAAGCATAAACTATCCTTTTATTATCCAGATGCTAAGCATAATGGGGATAACGCAGGGATGATTGCTTTTGCTGCTTACGTGGACTCCAAAAATACAATGAAAGACTCAGTTGAACTTCCTCTTAAAATAGAACCTTCAATAAGTTTGTCTGATTGAAGCGAGCCAGGGGATATTTTTTTTAAAAAACTCGATTGACTGAATCCTAAATTCATAACTTACTACTGACTTTTGGTGAGGCCAGATAGCTCAGTTGGTAGAGCAGAGGACTGAAAATCCTTGTGTCCGCAGTTCGATTCTGCGTCTGGCCACCATTTTTCACTGATAATTTTTTTCAGTGCTTTTAGTATTTTAAGTTTCAGCATAAGGTTGACTTTGAAAAACAAATAAAGGATAGCAGTTTATGCATTATGAGAATTTTTGGTTTGCCCTCGGTTTAACTGTTTTTGCCGGAATGGCTACAGGTATTGGGAGTATACTTGCCTTCATGGCTCCTAGGACGAACTACCGATGGTTGTCTATTGGGACAGGCTTTTCTGCCGGGGTAATGCTCTATGTGTCTTTTGTTGAGATTTTTGCAGAAAAAGGTGCCTCAGCTTTAGTTGAATATTATGGTTATACCATGGGTCATTGGGTCAATGCGGCTTCCTTCTTCGCTGGAATCGCATTAATTGGTTTAATCGACGCCTTAATTCCACATTCAGAAAATCCTCATGAGGTTCATAACGAAAAAGAATTTGCCCCTTTGCAGGGTAAAGATAGCGCGCCTAAATTAGGTGCGAGTGATTCTAAAAAACTTATGCGGATGGGACTTTTCACCGCTTTGGCAATCGCCATCCATAATTTCCCTGAAGGCTTAGCCACTTTTTTAGCAGCGCTTAAAGATCCTTCCCTTGGCATCCCGATTGCGGTGGCTATTGCGCTTCATAATATCCCTGAAGGAATCAGTGTTTCGATTCCCATATTTTATGCGACGGGTAATCGTAAGAAGGCATTTATATATTCTTTTTTGAGTGGTCTAGCCGAGCCGGTTGGCGCACTTATTGCCTTCGGCGCCCTCACTTATTTCATAGGCGGTGACTCCGGAGTAATTCCCTCAAACATTATGGGGATCCTTTTCTCACTGGTTGCTGGCATCATGGTTTACATAAGCCTCGATGAGCTTTTACCTACGAGCCGTGCTTATTGTAAGGGGCATGATAGTATCGTCGGCTTAATTCTCGGGATGTTTGTCATGGCCCTTAGCTTGCTACTCTTTAAGTAGCCACAGCCCAGCAATTTGATTTAAGTAGCTTAGGCTGATTATCCATTGCGTATAAGCCCATTATTTATGCAATTAAAGCTGCTGGGAAAGTCCTAAATAAGCATTAGAGCTTATCGCAGATCTTATCAGCTAAGCCATACTTAATGGCTTCCTTGGCATTCATGTAGAAATCACGATCGGTGTCCTTTTGAATTTGCTCAATCGGTTGTCCCGACGCATCGGCTAAAATAGCATTCAGTTCATCTCTCAGCTTTTCCATTTCTTTAGCTTGGATATGAATATCAACAGCCACTGCAACCATTTGCCCGGAAATTAAAGGCTGGTGGATCAGAACTCTAGAGTGGGGGAAGAGAATTCGTTTTCCTTTCTCAGCCCCACTGAGTAAAATAGAACCCATGCTTGCAGCCATGCCAGTGACGACCACCGTTATCGATGAACTGATCAGTTGCATCGTATCGTAAATAGCCATGCCTGCGGTGATTGAACCACCTGGAGTATTGATATAAAAGGTAATGTCTTTGCCCGGATCAATCGCCTCTAAGTATAGGAGCTTTTCAGTAATATCTCTTGCTGATTTATCAGAGACTTCTCCCCATAAGAAAATCTTTCTTTGCTCTAGAAAAGTTTCTTGGATCTTTTTAGTAGATGCGGTTTCTTTTTTATTTTTCTGATTTGAATCGTCCATAATTTATTAAAATACTTTTATCTATACAGTGGGATTTTCTTAGAGTTTCAAGCTTTTGGCTCAATCTTTTCTATTCTGCGTTGGTGACGACCACCCTCAAATTCAGTCGATAGCCATTTTTCAACGATTTGAATCGCCATTTTTTCGTCTGTGGGCCGAGCCCCAATTGAGATACAGTTCGCATTATTGTGCTTACTGGCCATTTCTGCCGTCCACAAATCATAGCATAGAGCACAGCGTATGCCTTTTATTTTGTTAGCGGCGATCGCTTCACCATTGCCTGATCCCCCAAGCACAATCGCTTTATCCGCTAATCCATCACTCACTTTTTGGGCGGCTGGGTGGATGTAATCTGGATAATCACAGGAATTTTCGTCAAAACAGCCACAATCTATTACCTGGATCTCCAAAGAGCTTAGAAGCTCCATTATTGGGGATTTTAGTGGGAAGCCGGCGTGATCCGTTCCGATGGCAATGGTTGGGTTTTTAGTATTCATGTAGGTAGAAGGTAAAAAAATGTTGCGAGAATAACAAACTGCAATAAAAAAAAAGTTGCACAAATCAAAACTACTGCTTATCTCCGACAATTAACTTTTTATAAAATGCCAAGAGAATATATTATATTAGAATGCACAGAAGCGAGAGCTGAGGGAAAACCAGTCTCACGTTACATGAGCAGTCGTGACAAAAGAAAGCAGCCGGAAAAGATTGAGAAGATGAAGTACAATAAGTTTCTTCGTCGACACACAAAGCATAAAGAGATCAAAGGATAATCTCCTTATTTCTTAGTTCGGTACCGACGCCATTTCTCTCGATGCTTCCTGATCCAATCGAGTAAGGCTCGCTCAAACCCAATATCTGTGCCCACTTTTTCGGATTCTATCCATTTGTGTTTTAGGATTTCGTCACGTTCGGCTAGAAATTCTTTGTAGAGCGTTGATTGCTCCATGAAATGATTATCCATGTAAGGTAACTTAGCTTCTTCTGCCTTATTTGAATCGGTCGGATTGTTTTTATTCATTTCATTTAATAGAGTTTTCGAAATGTCTATATCGTAGAGGATTCAGTTTAAATGAAGGCATGCTCAGCGGGCGTATAATTGGTCTAAGATTTTATCCGCAATTGAGATAAAGTTACTGGTGGCTAAGGCATCTTTTTTATTCACAACAATAGGGATACCTGCATCGCAACCCTTTCGGATATCTGGATCAATTGGGATATGCCCTAAGAGTTCGGTATTGAGCGCCTTTGCTGTATTTTCTCCACCACCTTCTCCGAAGAGGGTATTTTTGTTACCCTCCGAGTCGATCAAGTAACTCATATTCTCTACGACCCCGAGGAGATCAACACTGACTTTTTCAAACATCCTAGCACCTCTTCTGGCAACTTCCGCGGCGGCTCTCTGAGGAGTGGTCACAATCAGGGCGC
>CAJWRZ010000002.1 GCA_913045955.1 uncultured Puniceicoccaceae bacterium | reverse complement strand
TAGCGTTAATTGCTTGCAGGATAGATCAAAAATTTCACGATTTTAAATTTATGCCCAAACGTACTGATTTAAAGACAATTTTGATAATAGGTTCTGGTCCAATAGTTATTGGTCAAGCTTGTGAATTTGATTACTCAGGCACTCAAGCCTGCAAAGCATTACGAGAGGAAGGTTATAAAGTTGTCTTAGTCAATAGTAACCCAGCGACGATCATGACGGATCCTGAATATGCGGACGTCACATATATAGAACCACTCACTGTCGAAGCAGTCGAAAAGATCATTGCCAAAGAAAAACCTGATGCACTACTCCCTACGCTTGGTGGCCAAACTGCCCTGAACCTATCCATGGATCTAGACAAGTCCGGGATCCTCAAAGCAAACAATATTGAAATGATCGGAGCAAAGCCTGAGGCGATTGAAAAAGGCGAAGCCCGTGAAATTTTCAAGCAAGCCATGCTTAAAATAGGCTTAGATGTAGCGCGTTCTTCCACCATCAACAATTTAGAGGCAGCCCTCGATGCGGCGGATAACTTAATCGGCGAATTCCCCATCATTATTCGCCCTAGTTTCACATTAGGAGGCGCGGGCGGTGGTATTGCTTATAACCGCGAAGAGTTTAAGAAAATGGTCCAATATGGTTTGGATATCTCCCCGACACACGAAGTCTTAATTGAAGAATGTTTGCTCGGTTGGAAGGAATACGAAATGGAAGTTATGAGAGATCATAAGGACCAATGCGTTGTCATCTGCTCGATTGAGAATTTTGATCCAATGGGTGTGCACACCGGCGACTCAATCACCGTGGCACCCGCGATGACACTGACCGATAAAGAATACCAACTCATGCGGGATGCTTCCTTTGCCTGTATTCGAGAAGTAGGCGTAGAAACAGGAGGTTCAAATATTCAATTCTCAGTCAACCCAGATAATGGACGAATGGTTGTCATTGAAATGAACCCAAGAGTTTCACGTAGCTCTGCCCTCGCCTCTAAAGCGACTGGATTCCCAATTGCAAAAATTGCGGCCAAACTTGCGGTAGGCTATAGCTTAGATGAGCTACAAAATGACATCACACGAGAAACGCCGGCAAGCTTTGAGCCTTCGATTGATTATGTCGTGACCAAAATTCCAAGGTTTACTTTCGAGAAGTTCCCTGGCGCAGATACCACTTTAACCTCCGCCATGAAATCAGTTGGCGAAGCAATGGCGATCGGCAGAACCTTTAAAGAATCCATGCAGAAAGCCTTACGATCCTTAGAGATATCAGCTAAAGGCTTAATGGGTCCACCTAAGTTCCACGAGACAATCACCGACCTGCAAAGGGTGAAAGAAGGCATTACCGTCCCAACTGCAGAAAGAATCTTTTGGCTGCGACATGGCTTTTTAAATGGACTGGATGTTGATGCGGTCTTTGAGCTTTCAAAAATAGACCGTTGGTTCCTTCAGCAGATTAAAGAAATCGTGGATATCGAAACCACAATTCGCTCGAACGGCATTGATCAGCTTGACTATGATGCAATGCTCCAAGCTAAGCAGGCGGGCTTTTCGGATGCACTGATAGCGGACATTCTCAGTAGTACCCAAGCTATTATTTCCGAAAAAAGAAAAGCCCTCAACATCCAGACTCAATATCGACTCGTTGACACGTGCGCGGCGGAGTTTGAAGCCTTCACGCCCTACTATTATTCTTCTTACGGCTCTGAAAATGAGATCCAAGAAAGCGACAAGAAGAAGATTATGATTCTCGGTGGTGGCCCTAACCGAATCGGCCAAGGTATTGAATTTGACTATTGCTGCGTTCACGCGTCGATCGCCTTGCACGCGGCAGGATACGAAACTGTGATGGTTAATTCAAATCCTGAGACGGTTTCTACGGATTATGACACATCAGACAAACTCTACTTCGAGCCCTTGACCTTCGAAGATGTATTAGAAATTTATAACCAAGAAAAGTGCTCCGGTGTGATTGTTCAATTTGGTGGGCAAACTCCCTTGAATTTGGCGACTCAATTACACGAAAACGGCGTGAATATCATCGGAACATCTCCAGCAATGATCGATGCAGCCGAAGACAGAGATCAATTCAGAAGTATCCTAGAACGCGTTGGTTTAAAACAACCCCCCAACAAAATAGCCCAATCTCGAGAAGAAGCCTATGAATGCGCAAAAGCTATCGGCTTCCCTGTATTACTTAGACCCTCTTTTGTCTTAGGCGGCCGCGGTATGTTTATCGTCTACAATTTAGAAGAAATGCGCGCGATCATCACGGATGTATTTGAAGCTGCACCCGGGAAACCTGTACTGATCGATAAATTCCTTGAAGATGCCTATGAGCTCGATGTTGATTGTATTTCCGACCAAGAAACGACCGTGATTGGTGCGATGCTCCAGCACGTTGAATTTGCCGGCGTTCACTCAGGCGATGCAGCGATGGTCATGCCCCCACATACTTTATCTCAGTCAATGATCGAGAAAGTTCGTGTCGCGACTCATGCGCTCGCTAAAGAGTTAGAGGTCGTGGGCTTAATGAATGTACAATACGCGATTAAAGAGGATGAATTATACATCATTGAAGTGAACCCAAGAGCTTCCAGAACCGTTCCGTTTGTTTCCAAAGCGATTGGCGTATCACTGGCTAAACTAGCCGCACGCATTATGGCTGGTGAAAAACTTAAGGATCTAAATTTCACTCAAGAGATTCACCCTCCTTACTACGCGGTCAAAGAGTCCGTATTCCCCTTCAATCGCTTCCCGGGATCACCGATCATGCTCAGTCCTGAGATGCGCAGTACTGGAGAAGTCATGGGCATTGATGCTGACTTAGGAGTTGCTTTTGCTAAAAGTCAAATGGCTGCTTCACCACCTCTGCCCGAACAAGGAGATGTCTTTATTAGCGTTAAAGATGAAGATAAAGAAAGAGCCGTCGGCATTGCTCAAAAACTGAGCACGCTGGGTTTTGGAATTATCGCCACTCAGGGTACCGGCGACCTTCTCAAAGCTCACAATATTGAAGTTAAAAGTGTTTGTAGGTTAAGCGAAGGTCGACCCAATGTAATTGACTTAATCAAGAATAACCAAGTCAGCTTGATCATTAATACACCTCAAGGCACAATTCCTCGTCAAAACGAAAACCAAATACGCACCGAAGCAGTCAAACATAATGTCTGTATTATGACGACCATCTCAGCAGCCTCTGCGGCAGCCGATGGTATAGGCTCTATCCGAGAAAAAGGCTATGAGGTATGTTCTATACAAGAGTATAGTAAATTAATATAATATAATTTGATTTAATTTGATTTGATTTGATTTGATTTAGGCTTCAAATAAGACTTCAATTATCCATGAACAAAGAAACCATCATAGCGCTACTGCATGGCCCTGATCAACCAGGCTTGGTTTCAAAGGTTGCGTCTTGGATCTTTGACAAAGGTAGTAATATTGATCATGCGGATCAGCATAAAGACACTGAAGCAAATATCTTTTTTCAGCGAGTAGAATGGACACCCTCTGGTAATCCCCAAGATGAGGCAGACGCTTTTGAAAGATTTGCGCAGAAGGAACTTAAAATGGAAACTAAGGTCGCGCTTAATTCGTCAAAACCCAACATCGCCCTTCTAGTCTCCAAAACGGATCATTGCTTCCATGACATTATATTACGCTTCAAAGCCAATGAGCTCGATGGCAATATTGCCTGTATAATTTCAAATCATAAAGACTTAGAAAAAGCTGCGGAGGTTTATCAGATCCCCTTCTATTATATTCCAGTCACTGGTTCAAATAAAGAAGCGGCCGAAAAAGCCCAAATTGAAGTCCTCAAGAAACATTCTATTAGATTGGTTATTCTAGCCCGGTATATGCAAATTCTTTCCTCAGAATTGCTCCAACAAATCCAGACGCCAGTTATTAATATTCACCACTCTTTTTTACCGGCTTTTGCCGGTGGCAAACCCTACCATCAAGCTTATGAGCGTGGCGTGAAAATCATTGGTGCGACTGCACACTACGCAACAGCTGACCTTGATGAAGGACCCATTATTTATCAGGATGTCACCCAAATAAATCACCGAAATACAATTGCTGACCTAATCAGCAAAGGTAAAGACCTAGAAAAATTGGTCTTCGCCCAAGCGGTAAGACTCCATTTAAACAACCGAATACTAGTCTATAACAACAAAACTGTAGTATTTGATTAAAACAACATATCCTAACCTATGCAAAGAGATCCAAAACCTCAAAAACCGTCGTCCAAGCAATCTGAAGAAAGTGAAGCAACCGCAAACCTTGATGCTACTTTAGAAATAAGTTTCGAAGATAAAGTTCAACGCTATTGGAATGATAATAAGCTTTCTTTAATCGTAACTATCCCTCTATGTTTTATTCTAGTTGGAGCCTACCAAGGTTATAAAATGCTTCAAAATAATAAAGCACTTGAACTTCAAAGCGCTTACCAAAATGCTTATGACACAAATGCCTTAGAGGATTTTATTAACGAAAATAGTCAGACCTTAATTGCCGGACTTTCTGCCCTTAAGCTAGCGAATGAAGCTTATACATCCCAAGACTACCAAGGAGCACTGAATCATTTCAAACAAGCAGAGCTATCTCTATCTTCAAGTAATGAAGCCATGAAAAGCCGCGCCAGCCTCGGCCTCGCCTTTTCTAGCATGAAGCTTGATGAAGCTGAAGGAATTGTCTTGCTCGATGCAATCGCTAACGACCCAAGTCAATTGGATTCTGTCCGTGCTGAAGCTGCTTATGCTTTAGCCTCAAAAGCCAGTAGCGAAGGAAAGCCTGAAAAAGCTAAAGCTTATGCTACAATGATTCAAGCCCTTGAAAATGCAGGATCTTGGTCTTTTAGAATTAACCAATTCCTTTAATCACAAACATCCAATCTATAAATCTCAAATCTTCTGCCTCAGTGTGGTTGAATGATTGACAGATATTAAACCATATTCACAACTTTAACTATGAGTACATCAATTATCGATATAAGAGCACGGGAAATCATTGATTCACGTGGTAATCCAACCGTAGAAGTCGACGTCGAATTAGATTCGGGTGTCATTGGGCGCGCAGCTGTTCCATCAGGAGCCAGTACCGGCGTCAATGAAGCCGTTGAATTAAGAGACGGATCTTTGCCGGCTTCTAAATTCCCTAAAGGTTTTAAGCACAAAACTCGTTACCTAGGTAAAGGCGTTTTAAAAGCCGTACAGAATGTTGAATCCATCATCGCTCCTGAGCTTATTGGCTACGATGCCT
Source organism: uncultured Puniceicoccaceae bacterium (assembly GCA_913045955.1). Taxonomy (GTDB): domain Bacteria; phylum Verrucomicrobiota; class Verrucomicrobiia; order Opitutales; family Coraliomargaritaceae. The sequence goes on along the minus strand of CAJWRZ010000002.1, from coordinate 38,302 downwards.
GTGATCAAATTACCGTTGATTCGCTTATGTTGGAATTAGATGGCACAGCCACTAAGAAAAAACTAGGCGCTAATGCAATTCTCGGCGTTTCTATGGCCACTGCTAAAGCCGCAGCGCACGCGCTTGATTTACCGCTTTTCAAATACTTAGGAGGTCCTTCCGCTCGAGTATTACCGGTACCTATGATGAACATCATGAATGGTGGCGCGCACTCAGATGCCCCTATTGATATCCAAGAATTTATGATCATGCCTAAGGGCGCTGAGACCTTCCGTGAAGCTCTTAGAATGGGATGTGAAATCTTCCACGCACTGAAAGGTGTTCTTAAAGCTAAAGGCCTCTCAACTGCAGTGGGCGACGAAGGTGGATTCGCTCCAGTTCTTGCATCAAATGAAGCAGCTTTAGAAGTCATCGCACTTGCTGTTAAGAAAGCTGGCTATAAGTTGGGCAAAGAAATCTTCATTGCTCTCGATGTTGCTTCTTCAGAATTCTACAATGCGAAAACTAAAAAGTATGAATTCAAGAAATCAGATGGTTCTAAAAGGAACGCTAAACAAATGGTTGAATTTTACCAAGACTTGCAGAAGAAATATCCAATTATCTCAATTGAAGATGGCTGTGACGAAAATGATTGGGCTGGCTGGAAACTATTGACGGATGCAATCGGGGACAAAACCCAACTCGTCGGTGATGATCTATTTGTAACCAATACAAAATTCCTCAAAAAAGGAATTGATACCAAGACTGCTAATTCAATCTTGGTTAAAGTTAACCAAATCGGAACCCTTACTGAAACTTTTGAAGCAGTTGAAATGGCCAAAGAAGCCGGTTATACATCTGTCCTCTCCCACCGCTCTGGTGAGACTGAAGATAGTACTATAGCAGACTTAGCCGTTGCGACCAACTGTGGACAAATCAAGACAGGTTCACTGAGCCGCTCAGATCGTATTGCAAAATACAATCAACTACTTCGTATTGAAGAAGAGCTCGGCGAGAACGCAGTCTACGGCGGAAAGCTTAAGGTATAAGTCCCCTGGTTATTAATTCTTTCAAACTAAAATATAAACTATTCAATTCCATTGATGAATTGGTTTGCTCTTGCTTGGGCTTTATTAATTTCCTGCTGACTTAAAGTTTTTTTGTATGAATCAAATAGACTTCTAATTATTCTATCAGACTCTATTTCAAAGTCTTTAAGCGGCTGATTAAGACGCAATTTTTTGTAAATAAGATAATTTGAAAAAGATTTTACCCGATTCACATTAACACCTTCACCATCTAGGTAGATGTATGCCATTGAGCTTGCTGCAAAAGCATAACCATTGTCTCTGGCTTTCTCATACCATGAAAGCGCTTTGGGGTAATTTTGACTAACTCCAATACCATCTTTATACATACTTGCTAATTCGTATTGAGCTTTCGCGTTGTTCTGATTTGCAGATTTTTTCATCCATTTAAATGCTTTCTTTTTATTTGCTGTAATAAATTCTCCATTCAAGTAAGACAATCCTAACAAATATTGGGAATGTAGATTCCCCCCTTTAGCTGCCATTTCATGCCATTTTAAAGACTCTTCGTAATCAACAATTAATCCAAAACGACCAGAGGCATAAGCTAAGGCAATTAAATACTGTGCTTCAACATTTCCTTTTTTGGCAGACAATCGAAACCACTTTATTGCTTCATATTTATTTGCGCCTACCCCAATGCCTTCAAGGTACATTTGGCCAACCATATATTGTGCTCGAGAATCGCCCTGCCTACCTGCCCTACTTAACCAATAAAGGGCTTGGCTATTATTTTTTTCTACTCCTTCACCATATAGGTACATTCTACCAAGGTTTAATTGATTCATGATATCGCCTTGTTTGGCCAGAGTTAATGCATGATTTAATCTTGGCGCATCGTTGGCAGGGGATGATTCATAATCAAAACCAAATAATGAGCTTAGGGAAAATAGATAAAATAAAATAAAATAAAACATTTTGAATATAAAATACATTAATAATCAATATAAGTGATTTAAAATACAATCAACTACTTTGTATTGAAGAAGAGCTCGGCGAGAACGCAGTCTACGGCGGAAAGCTTAAGGTATAATTACAAGTATAAGTTTAAGCTCTTTAACAATCTTCGGATTCCAGCTTCAATCCTGAGAATCTTTATAATAAAAAAGCCACTCATTACTGAGTGGCTTTTTTGTAAATTAGATAAAATCTAAGAAGTTTATTTATTCGCTTCTTTAGCTTTTTCAACTAACTGAAGGAAAGCGGCTTCATCATGAATTGCTAACTCAGAGAGTTGCTTGCGATCCATTTCAATTCCAGCGGCACTTAAACCGTGCATAAACCGGCTATAGTTAATCCCATTTTCGCGGCATATAGCATTGATACGTACAATCCATAATTGGCGGAATTCAGATTTCCTTTTGCGGCGGTCACGATAAGCGTATTTTCCAGCGCGTTCAACAGCGTCTTTCGCATAGCGAAAAAGGCGTGATTTATTTCCGAAGTAGCCCTTAGCTTGCTTCAGTATTTTTTTGCGGCGTTTTAATGTCGCAGGTCCGTTAGTTACTCTAGGCATGTTTTTTTAGTTCTCTAGTTTTGTGATAGTTGGGTCGCCCATTTGCATGTTACCCAACTTATCGAGTTAATGTATTAGCGTTTAAGCAAAAGGTAGGCCACGAATTAAGTTCGCGCGCTGACCATGAGCAACAAGCTTACTAGCCCCGGCTCTACGGCGCTGCTTGACGCTTTTTTTGCGAAGCAAATGACGGTGACCGGGAGTACGTCTAAGTAACTTACCAGTTCCTGTCTTTTTGAAACGCTTAGCGATTGATTTTTTGGTTTTTTGCATGTGATTAAGAATCGTGAAAAATGGCTTTCTTACGTCACTAGGTAAAGCAAAAAATTTAATTAAATCATTTAGCGGACTTCTTTAAAGCGATTTTGGTCGGTGTGTTTGGGCAAGTTACAGGATAATTTCAGCTTTTTGGAGATCCAAAGGCGTCTCCTTGCTATGCAGCGATAGAGACCATCTCTGAGTTTCTTGGGGATTATCAGCCCAATACTGAAAAGACTGAAAGGCAAAACACAGTCAGAAAGTGCCTCTAATACGGCGGAACTTTTTTGGTAGAGGTGCTCACCTCGGATATATATAGCGCCTTCACTAGCCTCACTCAAGGGAATGCCCCTTATGGATAATTCATTTTGGGTGAATTCAGAATCAATTGTGCTGAACATAAAGTCTTCGGTCTTGGAAAAACGCATAAAGAAACGCACTGAGGCGTGGCACATTCCGCATTGACCATCATATAAAAAGTAAGACTTCATATTTTTATCTTTATTAACTTATTAAAGATTTCAAGCTAGAGCTGATTTTATATTTTTTTTATTACAAGAATTATTAAGGTGAATTATACAAGCATACTCTACGGAACCCAATCTGGCTTGATTAAAAAGTTAAAGCAATTTACCAGTGCGCACTACCTACCCGATCAGTTTAATGATACGACTGATAGCTTTGTTAAGAAAGTTGGGCAGGCTGAGGTTGATTCAGTTGCTTCTGAAATTTTGGATAAATTAAGGGATTCTTATGCGCTAAAACGCATCGACTACAGCTTAAATCCCGACCTAGGAATAACGCGTGTGGAAACGCCCCAGGTCAATTTCTCAGTTTCTATTGGATTGGACCCGCTCCTTCTAAAGCAGTATATTCTGAGTGTTGAGATAACCCGAATCAAGGATCCTCTGCTTTTTGAGGATGGGTACTTTTGGGGAATCTTTGACCTTTACTGTAATCAATTAAAAGTGGAGCCCCCCCAGCCTATTTCTGTCAGTGAAAAGATAGATGCTATTGAAGCGATTGATGAACTTAGATCTATATTAGAATACCCTTCAGATGCCTCTACTTGCTCTTTAAAGTTTGAATCAATAAACCTAATCATTGAAATGATGCCCCAAGCTTTAAACTTTCAGTCCTTGATCCCCAAAGGCTTGGAAGATTTTTCAAGAAATGCCCAAGAAGCGATGCAATTACTCTTAAAAGCGGAACTGGGTGAAGATTTTAATTTCAATTTATTTCCAGTAGACCTTTGAAACGGTAAGTAAGAATACTGCCGAAAATCGTTTGGAATAAATAATAAAAAATCAGCGGTAACAATAAAAACCCAAGCATTTCGCTTTTCCCAGCCGCGCCCAAAGTTAAGGCAATTAATGGAATACCTGAGCAGAGTGATTTCTGACTGGCTGTATAAAAAACCGCGATCCTGGAGGCTCGGTCCACCTTCAAGAATCGACTTGTAAACCAAACCAAAAAACTCACTAAGCTGAACAAGAAAAGAGATAGACCTATGGTTGTTACAGAATCGTAGAGGTTTATGTGTGCGTTTTGGCTATTACTGAAAGAGTCTAAAAACGAATCATAGATTATAACAGTTATAAGCGTTTCAACTAATTGGTTTTTAAACCTTAAAAGATATTGCCCGGCCGCATCAAATTTTTGTCGTAAAAAATAGCCCAATAGAACCGGCACTATTATTAAGACCAATACAGTCTCTAATACACTGAAGAGTCCTGCTTGTGCTACCATATTTTGACCCCAAAAAAGCATAAACATAAAGGGAACGTAGAGAGCTCCGAATAAATTAGAAACGCACGTAGAAAATAAAGCGGTGCCCACTCGGCCTCCAGACATATCCGTATAGGAAACCGCTAGAGCAATAGTTGAGGGTAAGATCGATAAGAAAAAGAAGCCTAATTTAAGTGTTTGATTAACAAAAGGGAATATAATCAAAAGAACAAGCAATGGGATCCCGATAAAATTCCAAAATAAACTAAATAAGGGTAATTTTGAGGGTTTATAAGACTGTGTGAATTCTTTTTTAGAGAGCGCAATGCCCTGAAGAGTGAAAATTAATGCGATACAGACTCCAAGTACCGTATCACTGATTTCAAAACAAGCAAATGCCGACTGTGAATGCCATGAAGCCAGTAATCCAGCGGCAATGATTAGAAATATAAAACTGTAGGATTTTATCAGATTTTGAAACATAAAGCAGTATTTTACTTAATCCTGATACGCTAGTAAAGCCACAATCACGATGCTTACCGCTAATGAGACTCTTTTTCGATATATAGTTGACACTGCGTCTCATTAGCATTTCTTGTGGGTATTTAATCAAAAACTATGAAAAACATACTATTAATAAACACACTTGTTTTTGCATTCGTAGCCTCTGTATTCGCAGATGGTCACGCTGCAGAAATTAAAGCATTACAAAATCAAATCGACGCATTAGCGTCTGCAGTTGAAGGTGGATCATCCTCTAACGGATGGTGGGACAAAACTTCAGTTGGTGGTTATGGTGAATTACACTATAACAACACTGAATCTTCAGATAAATTGGACTTCCACCGTTTCGTTTTATTCGTGAATCATGACTTCACTGATAAAATCTCACTATTCACAGAACTCGAACTCGAGCACTCATTAGCCGGTGAATCTTTCCCTGGTGAAGTAGAACTTGAACAAGCATTCGTTCGTTTCGACTTAGATAACGGCTTATCTGCTGATTTAGGTCTGTTCTTAATGCCAATCGGTATCTTAAATGAAACTCACGAGCCTGACACTTTCTACGGTGTTGAAAGAAATGCTGTTGAAAAATACATCATTCCAACAACTTGGTGGCAAGGTGGTGCTAAAGTAACTAAAGATCTTGGTAACGGTGTTACTGTAGACTTCGCAGTTACTGACGGACTTAACACAACCGATGGATACATTAGAGGTGCTCGCCAAAAAGTGGCTAATGCAGTTGCAAATGATGGCGCTTACACTTTAAGAGCTGTTTATAACGGTATTGCTGGCTTACAATTAGGAGCTACTATGTTCAAGCAAGATGACCTTTCACAAGGTGCTGGCGATCAAGATGCTACATTAACAGTTCTTCACGCTGTTTACAAAAAGGGTGGATTCGGACTTAAAGCACTTACTGGTGAGTGGGATATTGATTCCGCTGATGCAGGTATTGCTAAACAAGACGGTTTCTACATCGAGCCATCATACGAATTTGATACAGCCTATGGTAAAGTCGGTGTATTCTATCGTGTAGCTGAGTACAATTACTACAAAAGCGGTGCTCAAGAAAAAGAAGACACAACATACGGTGTTAACTACTGGCCTACAGACAATGTTGTACTTAAAGGCGACATTACTGAAAGCAATGGTTCTGAAACACTCAGTTTAGGTGTTGGATACCAGTTCTAAGCATTAATACATGAAAATGTAATTAATTTAAAAATTCTGTTTGTTGAAAACCCGTTAATGCTTATTTTGCATTAACGGGTTTTCTTTTTTTTATGAAACTTTCCACCACACTCATCTTCCTCTTCAGTGTATTTACCAGTGCTTCCGCATTGGAGCATATCTACTTGGAGCCAGACTTATTTATAGAGAACAGCTTCGAGGGCACACCTGAAATAAAAGCTCTATGGCTCAACGAAACGATTAAAGAAGACATTAAAAAACTAACGGGGATTAACTATCCAGGCTTTAGGATCCGTTATTGGGAACTCGGTCAACGCCGTGCATGGATCTTGGAGGCAATCGGAAAAGTAAAACTTATTACCACAGGTTTTGTTACCGAAAATCTAGCCATTGAGGATATGCGAGTTTTGATATACCGGGAAACTCATGGACACGAAGTTCAGTATCCATTCTTCAGAAATCAATTCAAAGGACTGAAACTAATCTCCGGGAAACGTCCTAAATTAAATAAAAGTATCGATGGTATCAGCGGAGCGACCCTATCTGTTAACGCCCTAACGAAGCTTGCAAAAATATCCCTTTATCTAGAGGATCTAGTTTCCAAAGAAGCAACGCAATGAAACGCCAATTACTCTTAAATATACACCGGTGGCTTGGACTAGGTGCTACATTTTTCTTGATTATACTTTCAGTAACTGGGCTATTACTGAACCACACAAGCACCCTTAAGCTTGATGAGATAAAAGTAAGAAACTCTTTTATACTCGGTCTTTATGGACTTGAATCTGCGGACAGTGCCCTCGTCTACCAAGGAACAGATTCAGCGAATATCGCTTACATAAAAGACAATTTATTTTTCAATGAAAATTTCATTAGCAAGAGCACCCCGCCCATTGCTTGCTTAGAACTTAAGGACTTCAATGCCATACTTACCCAAGAGAGCATCTATCTTATCAGCCAAGAGGGTCATCTCATAGAGCGCATTAAGCCCGAGACCTTACCGTACGAGAGATTAAAGGGCATTGGTGAAGCCACCAATCCCAATGCCCCAGATACAAGCTCGGCGGCTTATATTTTAAATACTGTGCAAGGTAATTTCACTGTAGATTCTTATTGGATGACCTTCAAACCCTTCAATGGAGATTTTGTCAGCATCCCAAATTTGGAACCCTCGCTCGGGAACGAACCCTACATAGAAAGACTCCTTAAGAACTTCCAAGGCGATGGAGTGCCCCTTTATAGAGTCCTCTTAGATTTACACTCCGGAAAACTATTTTCGATTCCAGGTCAGACCGCAATGGATCTAACCGCAATCGCCATCCTTATTCTGATTGTTTCAGGGCTCTTAAGCTGGAACAAAAAAAGAAGAATTAAACTACCCAAACACTTTCATAATGAATAGAAAACGCTTCATAAAAATATGTGCTCTAGGCGGAATTTCAGCTGAAATACTCGCAAAGAACGCCTTGATACAGCCAAGCAAAGCGCTTAAGCCCATTTACTGGGAAGGCTATTTACTTGGATCAAAAGGACAACTCAGCTTGTTCTCTAATCAGCCGCGCAAGGCACAGAAGACACTCAAGGCCGTCTTTAAAGAAGTACAAAGGCTTGAAGCTAAATTCAGCCTTTATTTAAATGACTCGGAAATAAATAGGCTTAACCGAGAAAAAGTACTGCTCAATCCATGCGAAGATTGGCTGAAGCTCTGTGCGCTCAGCTCTGAGGCTCATACACGAACTCAGGGTTATTTTGATCCGACGATACAATCTATTTGGAGTCTTCAGAATCGACAAACTCGTGCCCATAGCGCTACTGATGAGCAGGCCGAGAATTTGAAGCTCGAAGCATCCATTGGTTGGGAGAAAGTAAGCTTCTCTAAATCAGCGATTAGGATAGATAACCCAAAGGCAGAAGTTTCTTTCAACGGAATCGCACAAGGCTATATAACGGACAGAATTACGGATCTTCTGAAAAACGAAGGCTTTGAAAATGCTCTAGTTGAACTTGGGGAAACAAGGGCATTGGGTAATCATCCAGAAAATAGACCTTTTAGGATCGGTATCCAAAAGCCAGATTCACCCATAATTTATAGAACTGCTGAACTTCACAATAACGCCATTGCTACAAGCTCTACCTATGGCTCCTACCTAAACCAAGCCAAAGGACAGGGTCATATCATTGATCCAAGGAGTGGTCGTAGCTACGAAGTGAATAAGACTTTAAGTGTGCTGCACTCATCAGCAGCAGTTGCAGATGCCTTATCCACAGGTTTGATTTTTTTCAAAAAAGAAGCGCTGAAACGTTTTGAAATCAAATATAATGATCTAAAAATCATTAATGCTTAACGCCTCAAAATAGACTTATACTAAACATTGGAAATCCACACTGCTTGATACGGCTCTAAGGTCACTTCATCTTGATGCGCCAAATAACTCTCACCGCTCAGTAAATCTCTCCAGTTATCGGTTTCTATAAGATTCAATTCGTGCAAAGAAAAAGAAACTCGCTCACTCGTGACATTGTTTAAGACAAAGATACTTTGACGGCGATCGAGACTTTCCCGCCAGAAAGCAAAAATCTTATCGCCCAAATGAAGGGTTAATTGGGTCGCATTAGGATGGAAGGCAGCTTGTTTTCGCCTTATCCTGATACGCTGTTTAAGCTTTTGGAAGATGTCTTTATGGTGGAGCTGCTCATCTAATAAGCGTTCATCTAAATCATCGTGGTCCCAAGTATGTCTGTTAATAGAGCGCGGCTGACCGGTTTGCGCATAGAGTTCATTGGAATTTCCTGTAGCCAAAAGACTGTGGATATAAAACGCCGGGATACCTTCAAGTGCTAAGAGAATTGTGTGTGCCGCAATGAAGCGATCGTCTTGGTATGTGTCGGGTCCATCTTTTATCGTACCCTTGAAAGCATCATAAAGACTTATATTCACTTCATAAGGTGCCTCAGCCCCTCCATTTAATTTCCTATTAGAAATGATACCCCCAAAACTTTTTAAAGTATCAATCAAATCTTTTTTATCAGCGTCCGCTACCAGGCCTTCTAGTGGCCGGACACCGATCCCATCGTGCGAAGCAATAAAGTTCAAATAACTTCTTCCAATTCGGGCTGGCGGCATCGACATAAGCCAGGTCTTAAGTTGCGATGAATCCCCTTTCAGTAATGAATATATCAATAAGGGGGGCAGCGAAAAATTATAAATGAGATGCGCTTCGTTATCGTTTCCAAAATAACTCAAATTTTCTTTATTGGGAACATTCGTCTCGGTGACAAGGACTGCTTGTGGGTCAATCTGTTCTAGTACTAATCGCAAAAGCTTAACGATTTCATGCGTTTGCTCTAAATGAACACAAGGAGTGCCTGATTGCTTCCAGAGAAAGGCAACTGCATCGAGCCTGAAGAATTTGACGCCTTTTGAGGTCAGATAATGCAGTAGTTTAATAAACTGAAATAAAACTTCTGGATTCTTAAAGTCAAAATCCGCCTGATCATGGCTGAAAGTACACCAAACTTTTTTCTTACCTTCATACGTGTCGAATTCCTTAAACAAAGCGGATGACCGCGGTCTAATGACTCTTGAAGCATCAAAATCCTCATCGGTCGTTAAGAAATAATCTTTCCCATCAGCTTCACCTTTAAGAAAGTTTTTAAACCAATCAGACTCAGTAGAGCAATGATTCAAGACAAGATCAGACATCAAACAAAAGTCCTTAGAAATCAGCTCAATATCAGCCCATTCACCTAATTTTTCATCGACCTTGAAATAATCAATAACCGAAAATCCGTCATCCGAACTGTACGGATTAAAGGGTAATATATGGACCGTACTGATAGTTTCGCTTAAGTTCTTTCGAAGAAACCGCTTCAAAGTCTTTAAGGGCGCTTCGCCCTCTCTCTTAATCGTATCACCATAAGTTATCAGCACCACATCCGATTCATCCCACTTATTCCCTTGGAGTAATAGATCAGACTTACACTCACTGAAACCAGCATTCGATACTATTTTGTCCGTAATATAATCGATATCCAATTCAGGGTATAAATTCTTAACATGCTGCTCTACGAGCTGTTTTTGTTTAGTCTTCCTTTTGTTGACCTTACTTTTGGGTTTGAACTCGGCCATATCTTCATCGACCGCGTCTATTAGTTGCTCATAAATATCGGGAACTGCAGAGCGTACACGCTTCCAACTCGGAATGAAGGGCGTATCGGTAGGCAAATCAAGAAACTCAGCCCCTGCCCTCATGATACTTTCTGAAAACACCTCAACTGACTGCATCTCCTTATGCCGATCATAAGAGAGCCCGTTCATGATTGAATCACTTTCGTACAAGTCAATAAGGTCTAAGGCCATGCGGTAGTAGGATGCCTTGATCGTTCTTATTTTGGCATTAGAGAATTCATGACCAAAAGTTGCCAACTTCCTAAATAAAGATTTGGTAATATCAGAACTCATCTTCGTCAGACCTTTAAACTGCTCATGGGAAGAGAGCTCTTGGTGCTTGTGATCATAAAAATCAGCAATATCTACCTGACAGATTTTATTTCTCTTATGGTTACGATAAATTTCTGACAGCATTCCCATTTCTAGCCCCCAGTCGGAAGGAATCCTTATCTCTGAAATAACTTCGCGGCTGAAAGCAAATTCTCCCGACAAAGCATACTTGAATGAGTCCATGTATTCTAAGTACTCAGTATCCCCACAGACTTGTTTTAAAGCCCTTAGAAGTGGAGTTATCAAAAGCCTGCACACTCTGCCATTCATCTTACCATCGGCAATTCTAGCATAGTATCCTTTACTATAACGGTAATTAAGGGTGGGATTGAGGACTGGGTAAATCAGCCGAGTGAGCATATCTTTATTGTAAGTTAAAATATCACAGTCATGGATCGCGGCAACTTTCGCCCGATTACTCGCTAGAAGATAGCCAAACATATACCAAACATTACGCCCTTTTCCCTCTTGAAGCGGCGCTAAATTATGCTCCCTCAAAAGCGCATCAATCTTCCTTAACCTAGGACCGCCATTCCAAAGTACTTTTTTATTTTGAGGAAGCACCTCCAAAAATTCCAAGGCATATCGGTATTCTTCTTCATTGGCTTGGTCTAAGCCCAAAATTATTTCATCCAAATAATCTACCTGGGATAAAGTATCGATAATTCTTGGAAAAGCTGGCCCCTTTAACTCAGAAAAAAGAGAAGGTAAAATAAGACTAACAGGATTTTTCCTAGAAAGCTTGTAGACCTCCCTTTCCAAATTTTCCGCTGATCGAATCTTTAGATTATGGAAATTTGTAATTACTCCATTTTGATGAAAATCACTCATAATTATATAATTTTTAAATTGGTATTAAGAAAATTCATAATCGCTTCATTCCAGCCCTGAGCTGAGTACAAATCCGAGACGTAACAATTCGGCATATCAATGCTCAGAGTCCCTTGCTTTCGGTTTGGGATAACTATAGGGAAATCTGCCTTTAAGAGCATTGAAATATCATTAGGGCTATCGCCTAAGGCTACGCTAACCCATTCGATACTCGGATCACTCTCCTTCAATAAGGATAGAATATTCAGCATCCCTAAACCTTTATCATAGCCTATATCCATTAGGTGAATAAATTGACCACCGCGAACTGCCTGAATCGACAAACCGGCCAACAATCCTTTAAAAGTATCCCAATCATCTTCAGTACCCTCCCAAATTATAGGTTCTGTTGAAAATCGATTCTTCGCTTTTTGGCTGGAATCTAAGTCAAGGCCGGTTAAGCCTGAAATCTCAAGCGCGGACATATCCGAGAACGCTTTGAATTTAAAATTATATTCATCCCTGATGATATTAATAATTTCAGAAATCCTTTTCAGAGCACCTTTACTATAGATGCATTTATAGCCTGATATAATTTCTTTAGAATCAAACGCATCTGCAATTGGCGAATCAACTGGAACGGCTAATGTAGTCCCATTCTCGGCGATGAGCATTGGTGCCTCTTTTAATCTCTCGGCAATAACAAATAATTCATCTAGGGTTTTACTAGAGTTAAAAACTAGAGGTATCCCCATTTGACTGATCATCTCCAAAGCCTCGTTTGCTGATTCAAAGGAATACGACTCGTCCAATAAACATGCATCTAAGTCAGTGAAGATAACGATATGCTTAGGATTATTCATCATTGAATTTCACTCCGCTGATTGAATGGTCCGCATTGAAATCAACCACGATATCTGATCTTGAAGGCATTTCTTCTAACATCCATTGCGTCAATCGCTCAAAATGTGAAATGAAATATTCCAGAGCGTCTTTATCCATAAAATGCTGATCGTTCGAATGATCAGCACCCTTAAATTGGTTGGCTAATTTTTCTTCCTGCTCAGCTCGCCACTTAAAAATGCATTCAAAACTTGGGACACGGAGCATTATGATATGTGTGATGCTCTCGAATAATTCTCGGTATTCCTTCCCAAGATAATCATTAACCGACTTTCTCCATAAACCTTTTGGGTCCTCGGTTAACTCAAATTCATTAAGCGCCTTACACAATTCACTGACCGGCTGAGCTCTTGCTGAAACGCACCACCCCTCAAATATTATTACATCGACTGGACCTTGAATTGCGTTCCAATCTTCTTTTTTTAGGCGGTCATCTAAATCCTTCCGAAATACAGGAACATCAACCGTGTTGCCTTCTAAAGTTTTACAATCATTGATTATTTTTACGCCTAAATCCACGTCATGAGTACCGGGCACACCACGAGTCCTAAATAAGGGATGTATTTGCTCAGCGAGGATTTTACGCTCTGATTTTGTCTTATACAAGTCGTCCAAAGACAGAACAAAGAGATTCAGGCCACTAATCTCTTTCAAATATTCCGATAAGAACTCTGATAAGGTCGATTTGCCAGTGCCCTGAGCTCCGTTTATCGCTATAACCAAAGGTTGGTCGGATGCACTTTCCCATCTAAGGATTTTATTGCTTATGGGGATGTAAACCTCTTCAACAGTGCGGCGAAAACTGTCAGGCAAATTCTTATCTTCAATAAACTCATCGATAATGAAAGGCATTTAGTATACTGAGTGCAAGAATCGAGCCAAATTAGCTTGCGACCACCAGTGTCTAATTTTGTTCAGTGATCGATATATGGACTTCTGCCCTTTTTTTCGAGTCAGGCGTAGTCGGAGAATCCCAATAAATAATTCTAGCTGAACCTACCGACTTATAAGAACTTTGTTCTTCGAGCCACTGCCTTAATTTATTTTCAGCCACTAAGAAATTAGCTTCTGAATAAGGACCCGTATAGGCGATACTCGCAACTAGACGCTCAGGAACCGTGAGCACTTCAACCTTCTTATTTGCCTTTAAATCGCGCTCAGCTGCTTTTTCACCCATATAGAAATACATAGAGCCAGGATCGACCGCCACTTCCACGGGTGTGGTCATCGCAATGCCTCGGGTGGTAATGTACCAAAACAAAGGCATGAAAAGATTGTTAGCCTCAAAGTAATTTTGGCTAGAAATCGACTTAATGACTTTCGATTCAGGGATGGTTTTAATTTCTATTTGACCATCTTCAGTTGGCACGAATGCCCTTTCACCGGAATACATAAGGCTTATTGGGAATAATAGGGATAATAAAACGAGCACTCTCATGACGATAAATCGTAATTTAACCGCATAGCTTACAGCCGTGCGGGTACGCTTAAGTGCTACTTATAATTATTTTTTACATAATTAATAAAATCCATTGACTTTGTGATAATGAGTCTCATTAGTAACTTACCTGTTTAATGAGACAGAGTATCATTGTGGGCATTAATATAATAAAATTAACAATATTTATAAGTTATATAGTTACTATTACTAGTAATGTAACGGCTGATAAGTTGCACCAATTGCCCGATTACTATGTTTTTGGATTCAACAATCATAGTGAACTATTCCAAGATTCAGTCAGTAACGATGATATCGATAGATATGGGGTCACTCAGCTTAGAGAAATCAGTCGTTATTTAATTAATGTCGATATACCCTTTGATTTCGGATCCTCCGATGGCCTTGTCCCCTATTTGGGAATGGGGAGTAATAGTGTTAACATTAGAGGCATCGAAGGTAACAGAATTGGTATTTACATAGATGGAATTCCCCAAGCTCAAAGCTTTATCGCCAATTCCTGGGATCAATCAGCCAGTAGCCCTGGGGGTACCGGAAGAAATTACTTCGATCCGAATTTATATGAAGGTATTGATATTAGCCGAAATTCCACATCAGAGGCTAATTGCCCCTTAGGATTTACTGGGTCCATAAATTTCAATAGACCCTCCGCAAATTCAGTCCTTAATCAAGACAAGCAAGTTTATCGCAATAAAATATCTATATTAACCGGCAATAAATCTCTTTCAAATCAGCAGCTTTTTGCCAAAAGAGAAGGAAAGTTAAGTTATCTAGCAAAAGTATCTTTAAATAAAGGTAAGGAAAATTCTAATCGAGGTAAAATCCCACCAAATCCGACTGATTTTTATTCGGGCAGCGCTCTCTTTAGCTCGGAACTATCTTTGGATGAAAGTAAGCTAAAATTTGACCTTGAATATTATAAGGCAAAAGCAGACGTAGAGGTTGATAGTGCTGAGAATACTTTTTATTCAAATGAGAGAGTCTTTATTGAAGATAAAAAAGACAGACATTTGGTTTCTCTCCAATATCACCTTGATGGAATTGCAAATACAAGAGCCACCTCCAACACAAGGATATACTACCAAAAATCAAAAAGTAATTCTTTTAGTATTCAGCAGGGACGTTTTTCTCCAACAACTCCAGATAGGTATAGAGACCGTGAAAATACAAATACACATGACTTAAATACCTTAGGACTTAATTTTTCACGTAACTCAGATTACTACAAAAAAAACTATAAACTAAGCACTAGTTGGGGGTTAAACTTAAAAAAAGAGGCTATTAAAAATTCATTTTTGAGAACTGACTATGTGCCTTATAACAATAGCACAGATCTCCTTGGATTCTGCCCTTCAAGTTTAAGTCAAAACGGCGCATTTATCGACTTGTCTTTAGAATGGGGTATTCGCAAGCAGTGGCGCGGTAATATTTA
Source organism: uncultured Puniceicoccaceae bacterium (assembly GCA_913045955.1). Taxonomy (GTDB): domain Bacteria; phylum Verrucomicrobiota; class Verrucomicrobiia; order Opitutales; family Coraliomargaritaceae. The sequence continues at coordinate 22,933 of CAJWRZ010000002.1, read as the reverse complement.
CTCAGATATTTATGCCTATAACGTGAAGCCGAGTCCTAATGATGCTTACGAATCTAGACTTGAATTAATCTCAGCGGAATACGGGATTGAAAAACCGATCATTAAGAATTACCAAGACAGAAATATTTCCACTTCACTCAGTCTTTCCAAGGAACTCAAAAATAATATCACCATATCCGGTAAGTACAGTAAGGCCTACAGAAACCCTACCCCTGAAGAATTAAGCCTTATTTTTACCCACGGAGTCCAATTTGTTTTAATTCCTAACCCCGATCTAGTTGCAGAAGAAAGTGATCAATATGAGGTTTCAATCAGCAAGTTAGGTAAAAGTTCATTTTTAAACGCCAACCTATTCTACAATAAATACAACGAATTCATAGATCCCAGCTATGTACTAAGGCCTGGTGATGTAACTGATCGGTACAACCCAATCGGGGCAGTTCACCAAGTCACGAACCGCGGTTCGGTGACCACACATGGCTTCGAGCTATCTGCCAACTTCAAGCTCGAAGAATTGTCCTCTAAATTAAATGAAGTCTATTTTGGAAGTTCTTTCGGTCGTACAATAGGGATAAACAAAACGCTCAATCAATGGCTAGATACCGTTGATCCCTTTAAATATGTGTTATGGATCGAGCATAATTCACTTGGAACCAGGCCAACAACTAACCGAATTTCCCTATCGGGTAATACTAGAAAATCTTTGATTTCAGGCGGAGATTTCCCGGAGACGAAAGGTTACGTACTTTTAGATTATAGCGGCTCCATAAGATTGAATAAAGGCACTAAGCTTAATTACGGGATCAATAACCTGCTTAACAGAAAATTTTACAAATGGTCTTCAGTCAGAAGAGCAGTCGGCCATGGAGATGTTTTAACCGATAGGCTGACCGAACCAGGAAGAAGCTTCTTTGTATCACTAATCACTAATTTCTAGAGAATAAATCTTAAGAAAACTCACATTATGAAAACTATAAAATACATAACAGGCATTATGATTGGTTTAGCATTAGCGACCACATCATATGCGGTAACACTGAACCCATATATGGATTCAGACGTTTACCACTACTATGGTAGCGTTGATAGTACCCCAACTACACTTGGGACTTCTTACGCCGCCTTCGGTCCTTCAGACCACAGTCAATCATCTGCAATGATTTTTGACTTAAGTAGTGTCGCACCTGGATCGTTTGCAACTGCTACACTTAGACTGTACGGGTTGCCATTTGATCCTTCTGGACAGGCGAGTTTCAGCGTAGGAGCTGGAGCTAATGTGTCTATGCTGACCAATGAATGGGAAGTTGCAGGATTAAGCACAAGCACATATGACAATTCTGTCGTTATGGGCGGGCCATTACAGGTATTCAGTGAATACCAAGGTTGGGCTGAATACGACGTAACTGGCATTGTAAACGCACAGTTAAGTCCTGCCTACCAAAACTATGGTATTGGCCTTCAAGCCTTGCCAGGTGCTGCCTATCAATTCGCATCATCTGAAACTGGATTTGCACCCGAACTTGTTTTAAGTGCGGTTCCAGAACCCTCTACCTATGCGTTAGTCCTTGGACTATTTGCTTCTGCGTTTCTATTTATTAAGAGGAAAAATAAATAGTTATTAGAAACAAAAAACTAATGGTTCCCACCCCTAAGACCCCAAATCGCCAGGGGTGGGAATTATTTTTTATAATATGAAATATATCATTTTAATCGGAATTTTTCTTAAAATAGCCCTTAGTACTCAAGCGCTTACGACACTTTATACTTCATTTGAAGGGGATGTGTATCATTATTTCCCTAACCAAACAGCGGGAGCTACACCTAAATCATTGGGCGTATCTTATGGTATTTCAGATTATAATGGTGATGGCATCCCTGACGGAGATCATAGCATGACTACATTTATATCATTCGATACCTCGTCATTAGATGCTCAAGTTGCCTATGCTAGTTTAGACTTATACGTAGAGCCTGTTCCCGAAAATGACCAATACGGCGCAAGTTTTAGCCCTGGCACCGTAGGCATCTATAAAGCCAAAGCGGAACGCGTGGGATACTTTAACGCATTTCTCAATATGCAAACATATCCACTAGTTCTCAATGACCTAATCATCGATCAAGATAATCCTTCGACCACAAACATAGATGAATCCCAGGCATATAATGTAATGGATTTTGATGTGAACGAACAAGGGGTATGGGTGAATCTAGATATAACCAATCTTGTTAATGCTTGGATTGATTTTACTGAGCCTAATTACGGATTAATTTTCACTGCATACGAATCAACAGCAACTCGATTTGCTTCTTCGCTTAATGATATTCCAGAGAACCAGCCTTCACTTAAATTATACTCTGAAAATGATCTTAATTTGAAACTCAATTGCACCGCCCATAACCAGTTCACTCATCTAGCAATTGGGACTCCAATTTCCATAGATTACCAATGGTCTACTGATCTAATTAATTGGCACGCAAACAATACATCAGATGGAACGACTACTATTGAATTCGTAACTACCTCAGACTCTAATCTGCCCGATGGTCAGGTAATTGTGACCGCTTTAATAACAGGAAATACTCCCGTAAGCGTATATTATCGTGCGATTTCGAATTGATTTTAAAATCAAAGACAACCAATGAAGCTTCAAAAATATCCAATACTTTGCCTAATGCTATTCGCTTCGCTTTGTGCTGAAGATCGAATCATTACGGTTGGAGGTACCGCCACTGAATTAGTTTTTGCGCTAGGAGCTGGTGATAAAGTTGTAGCCGTTGACCAATCAAGCCTACACCCTAGTAAAGTTCAATTATTACCTCAAGTCGGCTATATAAGAATGATATCATCAGAAGGAATTCTTGCCCTAGAACCCTCAAAGATCATAACAAGCAGTGAGATAGGACCAAAAGAAACCCTGGAGCAATTAAAAGAAACCGGCATTCCCATAACAGTAATACGGTCACCCGATACCGTTAATGAATTATATGAAGCCATTGATTTAATAGGTGAAGCCTTGAACTCAAGGGAGGAAGCACGCAAACTGAAAGCCGAAGTCAACCAAGGGCTCGCTGAATTAAAAATGCCAACAAAAAAAATTGGCGTGTTATTTTTAATGCATCATCCATATGTTGATAGTGCACTGAATGCTGCCGGCAAACATACGAAAGCCAACACGGTTATTGAGCTGGCAGGTGGGGAAAATTTAATCGACTCGCATAATGGCTACAAAAATATTTCGGAAGAAGCGATTCTATCCCTAAATCCAAGCATAATACTTTTAGGCGTCCCGGAGAATCTAGACTCTGATAATGCGCAAATATTAGATAAATTCTATACAAATCCCTTATTAAAAAATGTCCGCGCGATTAAAGATATGGGAGTTCGCGTTGTACCTCTTTCTAAAACCTTAAGCTTCAGTCACCGAATTCCTGAAACTATGAAGCAGTTGTCCGACATTTTCAAAGAGTCGATTAAAATTAATGAATCAAAATGATTAAGCAGAAATCATTTTATATAATAATACTATTATTAATGCTTTCATTCTATCTAAGCATTTCATTCGGTGATGCCTCTATCAATATTAACAAAAATATACTCTCTTGGCTGGGATTTAATCATGAAATCGAAGCGATCCCAAAATTCATATTCGAAGAAATTAGGATTCCAAGGGCTTTAATGGCTTTAATAATAGGCGCTATCCTTGCCACTTCAGGTACGGTTATGCAGGCTATTTTCAGGAACCCACTGGCGGACCCCGGCTTAATAGGCGTATCCTCAGGTGGCGCAGTAGGAGCAATTCTTTTCATTACAATCTTCAGCTCACTAGAGTTAGGTAATTTCAAATGGGTTATAGACTCTGGTATGGTAATTTTCCCAATGCTGGGCGCAATCTTAACAACTTTTTTAGTTTTTAAACTATCTCAATATAACAATAAAACGAATGTAGCGACTATGTTACTCACCGGCCTTGCTATCAATGCTATCGCAGGAACTATTATCGGGTACGCGACCTTTTTATCCACCGATGACCAACTAAGAAGCTTCACATTTTGGTCCTTGGGAACATTAGGGCGATCGAATTGGAGTCTTATGCAGATATTGTTTCCCATATTTCTATTTGTGATGATTTGTAAACTAATGCTCAGAAAAGAATTAAATCTTTTACTCCTCGGCGAATACGAAGCACATTACTTAGGCGTAAATGTTGAAGCAACCCGAAGAAACCTAATCATACTAACTTCCGGGATCGTTGGATTATCCGTATCTTTATGTGGTATGATTGGATTCTTAGGCTTAGTTACACCGCATATATGCCGACTAATTTTTGGCCCGAACCACAAAATACTACTTCCGATGTCAGCCTTAATTGGGGGCATAATTCTTATAAATGCAGATTTATTATCTAGAGTCCTTATCCCATATTCTGAGCTTCCAATTGGTATTGTTACTTCATTTATTGGCGCCCCATTCTTCCTCTACTTGATTGTGAAATCAAAAAAAACTATTTAACATTATGCTCACCGTAAAAGATTTATACGTGAAGCTCGGGAAAAGACCGATACTCAGCCAGATATTCTTCAATCTAAATCGCGGAGAAATAGCAACTGTCGTAGGCCCTAACGCGAGCGGAAAGTCGACTTTATTACGAGCAATCAACGGAGAAATCCCAAGAGTTCGAGGTCATATAGGGCTTCGCTCTAAACCTATAGATCATTATAATAAGCAAAATAAATCAATTGCTCAATGGAGAGCTGTACTCCCTCAATCTAGTATAATAAACTTTGATTTCAACGTTTTAGATATAGTGCTAATGGGACGCAATCCTTACTATGAAACGAAGAGCGAAAAGGAAAATCAGGCTATAGCTATTGATAGCCTTAACAAACTAGGATTGTACGATCTCAGGGAGCGATCTTACCTTCAACTCTCTGGAGGAGAACAGCAAAGAGTTCAGTTTGCCCGAATACTTTCACAGATGTATGAATGCATTAAAAACAAGAAGCCCGGAATCGTTTTTTTGGATGAACCCACCTCTAACCTGGATTTAAAACATCAATTTGAAATCCTCAAATTCCTTAAGTCGTTCAAGGAATCTGGAATCAGTATACTGATCGCAATTCATAATTTAGAACAAGCCGTTAATTTTTCCGATAAATTATTATTGATGGATAAAGGAAGGCTTGTAGCTACAGGTAAACCTAAAAGCGTACTTTCTACACTTCGAATAAAGCGAATATTTGGGGTAGAAAGCGAATGGATAACCGAAAATGATCAAAACTTTTTAAAAATCATTAACCAATAAAATCATGGATAAAAATAAGACACTTGTAGAAGCAAATGAGGAATACTGCAGTCTACTATCGGCATTTAACAGTATTGAAATGGCAACTGTCGGTGATAACGGGAAACCTGAAGTTAGCTACTCTCCTTCTGTCATGGATGAAGATAAAAACTTTTACATCTATGTCAGCGAACTCTCTAAGCATACAGAAAATTTAATGGGGCATAAAAAAGCGTCTATTATGCTCATTGAAGATGAAGGTATTTCTGAACAAATTTTCGCACGAAAACGCATTACTTTTGATTGCGCTAGTTCTGAAATCCTACGGAAGGATTCACAATGGGCAGACATTATGGATCGTTTTGAACACAAGTTTGGTCCTATCATGGGACAATTAAAAAAAATGACTGATTTCCATTTAATTAAACTAAGCCCTCAAAATGGACGACTTGTCTATGGATTTGGAAAGGCCTTCGACATTGAAGGTGCACAGATGGATAAGGTAAGCCACGTTAAAGGTTTTAATAACAAAGGTCACAAAACAAACTAATCTTTATTATGAAGAATGAAAGCACACTTAAGAAAAAAGAAGTAGTCCGGATTATTGAACATATGAATGAAGATCATGAGGATGCTTTAATTTCATATGTTCAATTCTATGGACAAATACAAAACTGTAATAATGCTAAAATCATAGACTTAGATTCTGAGCATATGCGTATTAATTATCTGCATAACTCCAAGGTCGACACTGTAAGCATAAAATTTGACCATACACTAGTATCCGCACACGATGCACATATGACTATGGTTAAAATGGCAAAGCTAGCTAAGCGAACCTAGGTAATTAAGATGATACAAAAACTCAATACTTTGCCCAAAAATCCTTTTTTGCCAGAAGTATCAGAACACTTGGATTCAAATCATACGCGCCGATTTAGGCATGAATGCGCGAACCAATATCATATTGCTTGCCTAGAGTTATCCCAATCTTACTGGCTTCAAAAAAAGCAAGCACAGGCAATATTACAGTTAAATAAAGCATTCATCGCTGATATAAGAGTTATGGGACCTTATGCCCCCTACGCTGCACTGAAATGGTATTTAGAAAACCGAGATGTCTATCACTTTCTAGGTAACCCAGTGCGTCATTTTCAGCACCTAGCCACCCGGATGTCGGGACCAAGAAGCGAATTAAGAAGTTGGAGAGCTTGGGCATGCTTCACTATTGCCCAAGCAGTACTGCCCGATTCTAATTTTCCCATAGATTCAGAACAGTTAGTTGGCGAACAAATTAAAATCCCTAATATAAGTGAAATTATTCAAAACCTTGATTCTTTCGGTGTTGTTAATGAACTCGAATCTTTTCTTTCAGAACTTCAAACAACTAGAGCACTCTTAAAAGCCGAACCCAATATAGGGGCATACTCTTAATTTACTTCAGTCCGGCGAAATAAAACAAGATTAAGGCTTTAGAGGGAACTTATAATAAAACCAACTTTTATTACAATAAACTCAATGCTGAGCTCATAAAATTGGTACCTGGGGCGGGACTTGAACCCGCACGCCATTTCTGGCACGGGATTTTAAGTCCCGAGTGTCTACCATTCCACCACCCAGGCATAGATGTAGGAAGTAAATTATTTACTAAGCAACTTTTATTGGGGTGATTTACGGTTCTTGCAAGTCTTGATCTTAAAAAAATGCCTTTGCTTTCGACTTATGAGTTTTCTTTATTAAATTTAACTTATGTTTGATCCAAAATCAGTAGAAAGCTTTAAAAGTAGCTTAGACCACAATTACGAATGGCCGGCCCTCTTCCCATTCAAATTCATAGTACCGAAAGAACGCTCAGAACAGTTACTTGAACTTCTAGGAGATGCTACGCTAAGCTCAAGACCTTCTTCAAATGGACGTTTCATTGCTTATACTATGGAAAAAGAGGTCTCCTCTTCCGATGAAGTGATTGCAATTTATTCGCAAGTATCAGAAGTACCCGGCATTATCACCCTTTGATCCCCTAAAGACCCTGAAGTGCATGCCCATTACGCCTCAAGCCACCCCCAAGTTTTTTTTACCCCTAATCTGGACTTTAGGATTATGCCTCCTAACCCATCTCAACCTGCTAGCAGAATCTATAAACACCGAAAAAATGACTGAAAAAACCAATAACAATGACTTAATAGAACTGGCAACTTTAGGTGCTGGCTGCTTTTGGTGCGTAGAAGCCGTATTTGAGTCCCTAAAGGGCGTAGAAGCCGTAATCTCAGGATACACGGGCGGCCAAACAGAAAATCCAACCTATGAGGCGATATGTAGTGGTAAGACTGGCCATGCAGAAGTGATTCAAATTAAATTTAAGCCTTCTGTAATCAGCTTTGAAACAATTTTAGAACGCTTTTGGGACGCACACGACCCCACGACTTTAAATCGCCAAGGCGCCGATGTAGGAACGCAATACCGCTCTGCTATTTTTTACCATTCAGCATCCCAACAAAAGACAGCCATTAATTCGAAAGCAAACGCTCAAGCCAGCTTTAGCGACAAAATCGTCACGGAAATAGTCCCCGCTCAAAAGTTCTACTCAGCAGAAGGTTACCATCAAAACTTTTACCAAAACAATCAAACGCACCCTTATTGCCAATTTGTAATTCGCCCAAAATTACAAAAGCTTGGAACACTCGATTGATTTAATAAGACCGCGCAAAGATCACCCGCTTGCCGGCTTGGCCCGTAAAGATGCAGGGAGCAGTTTCATTGACCGTTTTGGTTGGGACACAACGCACCGTAACTTTATACTCCTTGGCAATTTGATCTTCAAGCTGTGGATCTAGGCAAAAACCCGCGGAAGCAAAGCCCGCATCCTCAGACTTAAAGTAAGCTTCGAAAGCTTCCTTAGATTCCAATGTTTGTGTATTCGCTTTTTGGAAAGCCTTAGCTTTGAGCAACAAGGTCTCTTGGATCGATCCAAGCAGTCCCTCAATCCCAGCAACAAAAGCTTCCAGCTCTTGACTGATTTTATCCTTAGCCGCCTTATCTCTACGACCATAAAAAACTGAGTCCTTCTCCATATCACGGGGCCCAACCTCCACGCGAATCGGCACACCCTTTTTAATCCAGCCCCAAGTCTTCTCTCCGCCTCGGATATCTCGATCATCGAGCTCCACACGCACTGGATCTCCCAAATAATTTTGGCCTTCAAGTGCTTTTTTTAAATCCGCACAATAATCCAAGACAGCTTGGCGGGTTTCATCCTTTGGCGTAATCGGAAGGATGACTACATGTGCCGGGGCTATCGCCGGAGGTAACACTAAGCCGTCATCGTCTGAGTGCGTCATAATCAAGCCACCCACAAGTCGAGTGGATACGCCCCAGGAAGTCGTCCATGCATATTCTTCTTGAGAATCTTTATTTAGAAATTTAATCGAGCTGGATTTAGCAAAGTTCTGGCCGAGAAAATGAGAGGTTCCAGCCTGCAAAGCTTTCTTGTCCTGCATCATTGCTTCAATGGAGAAAGTTGATTCTGCCCCGGGGAAACGCTCGGCTTCTGTTTTCTCTCCGGTAACCACAGGCATCGCTAAATATTTCTCTGAGAAATCGGCATAAATATTCAGCATCTGCAAAGTCTCTTTCATGGCATCTTCTTCAGTTGCATGAACGGTGTGCCCTTCTTGCCAAAGGAATTCCGCAGTCCTTAAAAAGAGCCGTGTGCGCATTTCCCAACGAACCACATTTGCCCATTGATTAATCAATAAGGGGAGATCTCGGTAGGATTGAACCCATTTTGCAAAGAGCTCTCCAATGATGGTTTCAGAAGTCGGCCTCACAATAAGCGGTTCATCTAATTCACCGGCTGGCTGTAATTGACCCTTTTCATCAGCTTCTAGCCGGGAATGCGTCACAACCGCGCATTCTTTGGCAAAACCATCGACATGGTCCGCTTCCTTCTGCAAGTAACGCATCGGAATAAAGAGCGGGAAATAAGCATTCTTGTGCCCTGTAGCTTTAAAACGGCGGTCTAATTCCTTTTGAATATTCTCCCAAATCGCGTAGCCCCAAGGCTTAATCACCATACAGCCTCGAACAGGAGAAGACTCTGCAAGGTCTGCTGCTTTGATGACTTGCTGGTACCACTCTGGATAATTCTCTTCCCGCGTTGGCGTGATGGCTGTTTTGGGTTTGTTCGACATACTTAATTATAAATCTTTAATTAAAGGTAATTCTTTGGATTCCTTGCCTATGAACTCCATCGCTTGTCCAAGAAATTCTGGGTAAAAATAATTAACGGTGTAAACGACCAAACCGAGAATGATTAGGAAAATAAAGATCTTACCTAAGTTCTTTATGATCTTGAATAAGATGAATAGAAATAAAACTAGGCCGCCCCAATAAAGTGGGTTCCAGAGCATTAACTCATTGAAGAAATTTTCGATCATATAATACAGTCCTAATAGTTAATAAATTAGTGGGTAGATTCGTTGATAAATTAGTTAGCTTCACCCAAGTATTCCTGAGGAATCCATTTATTCAATACTTTAGGAACTTTAACTCGCCCATCCTCCTGAAGGTTATTCTCAAGAATAGCTGCTAATACACGAGGAATCGCTAAGGCGGATCCATTCAAAGTATGGGCTGTTTGAATTTTACCGTGCGCATCGCGGTAGCGAATACCTGCCCGGCGGGCTTGAAAATCAGTGAAGTTACTACAACTAGAAACTTCTAACCAACGCTTTTGACCAGCAGCAAAAACCTCTAGGTCATACTGCTTAGCATGCGGGAATCCTATATCACCGCTGCACATTTTCAGGACTCGGTAAGGGAGTTCCAAGGATTCTAAAAGTTTTTCTACATGACCCCGCAAGTGATCTAACTCCTCCATACTACTCTCAGCATTGGTCCATTTAACAAGTTCCACTTTGTCGAATTGGTGCAGACGATTCAGCCCGCGAACATCGGCTCCCCAACTACCTGCTTCTCGTCTAAAGCATGGCGTGTAGGCACATCTATAAACCGGTAAATCCTGAGCCTCTAAAATTTCATCTCTATAGAAATTGGTCACGGGGACCTCCGCTGTTGGGATCAAATAGAAGCCCTCATTGGGATCCAAATACATCTGCCCTTCTTTATCCGGCAGTTGACCTGTGGCCGTAGCACTCTCGGCATTGACCATGATTGGCGGTGCCACTTCCTGATAACCACTCGCATAGGCCTCATCTAAAAAATAATTAATCAGTGCACGAACCATTCTAGACATTTCCCCAACATAAAAAGGAAAGCCCGCACCTGTCACCTTAACTCCCCGAGCAAAATCAACGCGAGATTCAAACCATGGGATATCGTAATGCGCTTTAGCGAAAGGAAAATCTCCATCGATAGCGCCCCAAGTCTTCACAACCTCATTATCAGATTCCGTATTCCCTGTTGGGACACTTGGGTCCGGCAAATTAGGGATTTCTAAAAAGGCTTCATTAAAGGCTTGGTCCGCTTCTTTAGCCTGTGCCTCCAATTCTTTGGCCTGTGCGGAAGTTGCCTTCATAGAAGCGAGCTTTTCTAAAAATTCAGGAGTGCCCTTTTCCATCTTGGCCATGGCTTGACTGGCGACTTTCTGCTCAGCCCGAGCTGACTCAGATTCAGTAATCTTTGCACGACGCACCGTATCCAGTTCAATGACTTTACTGAGATCAACATTGAATTTTTTTCTAGCAATAGCCTTCTGAACTAAGTCAGGCTGCTCTCTTAATAACTTAATATCAATCATAGGTAAAATTTAATGAATAAGGATTGTGAAACAAATTTGCAGAATGAAACAAGCGCTTTCAGAAAAAATTTTAATCTAAAAGCATTGAATAAGTGGAATCATTCACACAAATTATGGCTGATGGCAATTTTGAAAAACAAAAAGATTTCGAAAGCTGAGAAATTGATTCACCTGGAAGAGGCCCTAGCTTCAAGTAGTCGTTTCAGCAAAGAATTCAAATGCCTCTTTGCTTATTATTGGCATTGGTATTGCGTCCACTGGAAAAGACTCTCTTCGGTGCTTTTGCTGATGCTAATCCTCTTATTTGCTTTCATGATTCCTAGTGAGAAAGATTACGCTCTGTCCTTAAACAAAGTACTAGAAGCAGATTCAAATAACCCGCCAAGCGAACTGATCCGCTTACTTTCTTGGACGACCGAGTATGCTTTTCACTTATTGGCATTTATCACGCTTTGGGGACTCGCCAAACTGGGGAAATCTAGATTGCTTCGATTAGCCAGTATCTCAGTTCTGGTCACATTAATTTTCTCAACCTTAGCCATAAGAACCTCAAAAGTAGCTTTTGGACGACTCAGACCCGCGACCGCGATCAAAATGGAATGCACCGATACATTTGAGCCCTTTAACTTAAAGCATAAATACCACAGCTTTCCCTCAGGCCACACCTCATCTGCTTTCTCCACAACTGGATCATTCTTTGCCTTGAATCCTTATTTGGGCGTTCCTTTTGTCGCCTACGCCTGTACCGTTGGCTACGCACGCGTAAGTTTAAAACAACATTACCCTTCAGATACGATTGCCGGAGCAACTGTAGGAGTGTTAGCATCACTTCCTTTTATTGCCTTTTGCCGGCGTTATAAAAAACATTAACCTTCGACTTAAGTACCTTGAAAATTCTACAAATCTTACCTGAGTTAAATTCCGGAGGCGTCGAACGAGGCACCTTAGAACTAGGACAATATCTCATTGAAAAAGGTCATGAATCCGTGGTCGTTTCAAACGGTGGTCCTATGGTAGAACAATTAGAAAATGAAGGTAGCCGGCACATCAAACTACCCGTCCATAAAAAGCATATAAGCTCACTCAAGCAGGTTTTTGCATTAAGAAAGCTCTTCCTTGATGAGGCATTTGATATCATTCATTTAAGGTCAAGGATGCCCGCATGGCTCGCTATAATTGCTTGTAAATTAATGCCTAAGGATAGGCGCCCTAAGATCGTCACCACATTCCATGGGTTTTATTCAGTTAATATGTACTCAGCGATTATGGCCAAAGGGGCTCAGGTAATATGTGTTTCTGAGTCCGTAAAAAAATATGTATTAAAGTACTATACCGGTCAGACAAAAGGACCTCTTACTGTGGTCCACCGAGGTATCGACCCAGATTTCTTTCAATATGGCTTCCAGCCGGATGCTGAATGGCTCAATCAGTGGCATCAAACCCACGCCCATTTTAGCAAGAAATTCTTAATAACTTTACCGGGGAGAATCACCTCATGGAAAGGGCACATGGACTTCATCGAAATAATAAAATTTTTAAAAGAGGATGGCATCCCAGTCCATGGCATATTTGTCGGTGATGCTCATCCAACAAAGACACGTTTCTATGATAGACTGTTAGCACAAATTGAAAACTTTAAGCTAGATGATGACTTCACTTTCCTGGGGCACCGCAAGGATGTCAGAGAGATTATGGCTGTTTCAGATCTAGTCGTTTCATGCTCAACAATTCCCGAAGCTTTCGGGCGTGTAAGCCTTGAAGCCCTTAGCATGGGGAAACCGGTATTCGCCTACGCCCATGGCGGTGTTGAAGAACAATTAAATGTCCTATTCCCCGAGGGTAAAATAGAGCCTAATAAGAAATCAACTATGCGGTTGAAAATTAGAGATTTCTACAATGCTTCAGTTAAAAGTAAACCGATTGAAAATACTGAATTCACCCTGGAGGAAACTAACTCTAGCGTACTAGAAATTTATAAAAAAGTTATTCAGTAAATTAATTGAAAAAATAAGCACGATGAAATCATTCAGCTTAAACTTTGATACACAGCTTCTGTTTTTTTTGCCATAGTAGTAATACCCAATGAATTTTTAACTTTTTCAAAATTTGGCATTAAAGTAGTATTATATGGCTCTAAATTAAGAATAATTTCATTCAATTTTAGTTGAATAGACTCCGCTGAAATATCACTAAACATGTGTTGCTCATCTAAAAACTCTGGCGCAAAACCGACCTTAGTTGAAACAACAGGACAATCAAGGAACATTGCTTCGCACATTGTAATTGGGCCACCTTCAGATAGACTTGAAATGACAAATAAGTCAGCTTTACTGATGAGTTGAAGAACATCATCATGACTTAATCTACCGGGCAACCAAACCCTATCATCCATATTATTAGCGGTGACTATTTTTCTTATACTAGGCATCTCAGGGCCATCACCGACAAGCCAAAGCTTTGCGTTGTGAACTCTTGATAACGCATCCAAAAGGATGTCAAAACCCTTTTCTCTAACAAACCTGCCACAAGCAATAAGTACAGGTAGGCCCTCATTTTCAAATGGCGGCGGATTGTAGAAAAAGCGATCACCTTCTATGACGGGCATCTTGATCCCATTATGAATAAGCGTTGCATTTATAACCCTAGAGGCAATTTTTTCCGGATCACTCACCACAATAAAGTGGTCTATAGCCGTTTTGACAAAAAAAGATTTACTCAAAGAATTTAATTTCTGAATCCCCTTAGTATTATGAAGGGTTAAAACGAGTTTAAATTTTATAAATAAGCGATAAAACCTAATTAATTTAAGGAATTTACGACCGTGTATGTGTATAAGTGACGGATTGATCTCTTTTATTCTTAAAAAAAGCTTAATAGTAGAAAAAGGGTTACGACGGGAATTAAGATCAAGAACATGAACTTTAACATTTTTAGGAATGTAAGGGACAAGAACTCTATTTGAAATTATGTGGTAATCATTAGATTTATTTCTAGATAATTCATTGAGCAAGCTGCAAACATGGTTCTGAATACCCCCAAGTGAATCCTTATCACCCAATATGAAACAAATGCGCACAACTAGGAAGATTTATGGTTTTTTGAAGTATAATTCTCAAACATTTTGATATCAGTCAACCAACGCTGAGCAGCCATTAAAATTGAAGAGATAAAGCCGTACATTCCTGTCATGAACATCTTTTGATACACAAATTTCTTATACCAATAAAACGGAAACCCGAAGAGTATCCTTATGCATAAAATTGGGAGGGACTTCATTTCCTTCTCGCTAGCTCTCACTGAACTCACCCTATTCATTTTATTTAATAAATGCTCGAAATTCCTAAAGGAGTAATGGTATAGCGCTCCTTTAAGTTTTTTTGCTTTGGATGAATCTAAAACCTTAAATTGATCCCAGGCTTTGTGATCAGGGATCCGATAAATTGATTTCCTGTATAATTTCTGTCGCCATGCTAAACAAGAATTTTTCCAAACTTGATCGTTAGGCGTCACTGTTACTAATTTAAGCAAAAATACATCTATCGACCTCTCCTCGCCTGATTCAAACGCTTTAAAAATTTCATTTTTAAGGCGAGTGCTGACCACCTCATCCGCATCAAGATCTAAGAGCCAATCCGTTTCGGCAATCTGTTCACCCACTCTTTTTTGACAACCATTACCCAACCATTCTTGTTCAATAACACGAGCGCCCAAAGACTTTGCAACTAAAGCAGTTCGGTCTGTGGATTGAGAATCAACAACAATCACTTCCGAACAAAAACCAATTACCGAAAGTACGACTTTTTCTATCGTAGATTCTTCGTTAAATGTTCTAATATAACAACTAATGGGGAGCTTTTTATTCATAAAAAGATAAGCCTAATCAAAAATTAAAAGTAAACTTTCTGGTTAATTCTTTGGCTGATGCTCACATCGTGAGTGATCAATATGAGGGTCTTTTCTTTAGCAATTAATTCTAATCGATCCAGCATCTCTTTACTCAGCCCCTCATCAAGTGCCGAGGTAGCTTCGTCAAAGATCATTATAGGTGCATCCTTAAGTAAAGCTCTAGCTATGGCAATGCGTTGTTTTTGACCTCCTGATAATGAGTTCCCTTGCTCCCCAATTATCGTATCAAATCCGTCGGGTAAATTTTTAATAAAATCATAAGCATTTGCTTCTTTGGCTGCCTTAAACACTTCACCATCAGAAGCTCCGGGACGACCGATACGGATATTCTCAAATGCAGAACAATTAAATAAAAGTGGCATTTGTGGAACATAAGCAATCTGCTGCCTAAGATCATGCAGACGGTACTTTTTAAGCTCAATGCCATCGAGTTTAATGACCCCACTAGTCGGATCATAAAGTCGCATAATTAGGTTAACAAAGGATGACTTGCCCGAACCACTCTTACCAACTATAGCTAAAGGCACAGATGGCTTCACTGATATGTCGACGGATTCAAGAACTAATTTACCGGGTTCGTATTGAAATGAGACATCTTCGAACTCAATTAAACCTTTAATTGGTTGGGTGATTTTGATTGGATTTTCTGGACTTTTGACTGACTCCTCTAAATTCAAGATGCGATCTACACGATCTAAAGGGGGCTCAATTTGTTTAATCAGACCATGCATCTGCCCCAATCTTTTGATAGGTCCATAAGCCATGTATAGAGCAATAAAAAGCGCAAGAAATTCGCCTTGGGACATACCTTTTTGTACACCCAAATATAATGCCAAGCCGAAGCCAATACTTGAAACAAATTCAATGCTGGGTGAAATTAGCAGACTAGTGCGGACACTTTTGACTGTGAATTTAAATATACGATCCAGTGTTTCGGAGAAATGTTTCTTTTGACGCTCTTCTAGATTAAAGGATCTAATCTCTATGGGCGACTGAACTGTTTCAATAACCCATGAATTTAATGCTTCGCCTGATTTTACAATTTGCCTTGATCGCTTAGATAGATAATTCCCGATCATCCTTATGGGTAAGACCAAGATTGGGATGCTTAAGAATCCAATAAAGGCCACAAAGAAACTATCGCTTGTCGCCGACTTATAAATTAGAAAGCCGAGCGCGGCACACAGTGTTAGAGGCTGCTTAACAATATCATTACTCATATCGACGATCACGCGCTTGATCTGGTCTGGATACGCTAATATGCTGGCCGTAATTTCACCTGTTTTATTTTCTTTAAAAAATGAATACGGCAATAGTTGAATCTTACTGAAGATTTCCTTTTGCAGTTTTTGGATTAAATAAAAACCCGTATAATTCATAAAAAACCCATTTCCCCAACCAGCTAGGGCACGAATCGCCATCATAAAGGGAATCATCAAGGAACAGAGAATCAAAAAGCCTCCCCTAATATCGTCCTTGAAAAATTGGTCTACTAATTTACTGAGCCAAACCGGTGCCTGATCCGCATTTCCAAATAAAATGGGAAAAGCTATTTCGATCATCAGTGGAATTCCAAAGCCACTCGTTAACGAAAACAGGACACCAAATAAAATCCCTAATGCGAATTGAATTCGTACCGGTTTAATTAGTTTAAAATAAGGGAAAAATTTTCTTAAGACATCCATAAATTGGGCATATTAATCTCAGACGTTTTGAAGAATGACCTATTTGTAACGATTTTGAAAGAAAAAGTAGTCGCAAGGACTTTCAAGGATGATCTGTTCTAATAATTCATTGGAACGCTCAAGAAATAGACTTCCATCTTCCACATTCATATCCGAAATAGGCAACTGGAAGAACTTCATTTTCCACTGAGCATGTCCGCACTGGATGATTGAAAAAGATAAGACGGGTGCTTGGGTCTTCCTGTAGAATAAGGTTGAGAGGTTTGGCGTCTGTGCGGGCTTTCCAAAAAGCGGTACTGCCACTCCCTCCCTAAGCCTTTGATCGAAGGGAACAAAAAGAACTGACTGCTTTTTAAGAAAACGAATCATACTTAAAAATCCATCATCACGACTGTATAATTTCATGCCGTTGCGTTGTCTCTGTCTTAAATACCAGCGATTTGTGTAATAATTATTTAAGGGCCGGTACAGGCTACCCATTTGTCCAGGCTCAATTATAGAGCTGAATATATTCGGGAATTGCGTGATCAGCTCCCATGGACCCATGTGTGGAAATAAAACGATCACACCTTTATTCTCAGCGTAAGTTTTTTCAAAAAGTTCCAGGTTTTCTATTTCAATTGCGTTATTAAGTTGTTTCTTACCTTTATTTAAAAGGCAGATTGAAGACAAAAAGTTCGCCATATTTCGAACAAATAAAGTCTTAGTCAGCACTTGAGTGTCTTCAGCTAAAATTGGATTCTGAATTCCTTTTTCCTGAGCCCAAATTTTAAGGTGTTGGATATTTTCATAAACCTGCAGTCGTCTATTTTTAAAGCAGTGAAAGGCTATGCCTCCAAGTAAGCCACCGATCGAAAAGACCAGCTTAAGGGGCAAAATCTGGAAAGAAAAATACACAATTCGGACAACTTGAAACTGAATCCATTTGTCGAATCCTTTGAAACGCGTAGTTCTATCTTTACTCTTCATCTTTAAGTTTTGTTCTAGAAGAATTTTTTAACTATTAATAAAGCGCATCGATCCGCTTCGTTGAAAACTTCCTCCGTTCTCGAATAATCCTCAGCTAAGTGAGTGTCGGTCAAGACGATTTTTTGCTGTTTCAAATCTTCAATAGCGGCAGCCACTCGGCTTTTACTTGAACTACTTTCAAGGCTGAGTAAGCCAACTTCTGCTCCAGAAGTGATCGCTTCATAAACCATCGATACACTGTCAACCGTAACCCAAACGCGGCTTGCGATCTTCAATCGGTTCGAAACCCAAGACGCATCCGTTGCTTCATTGGGCGTAAAGCTCAGATTTTTAGCACTTAATTTTGAAAGCAGTTCTTCAGTTTCAGCAGGCGTACGTCTAGAAGTAGTCATCTCCCATTTAATATTGGGGTTGTCCTCAATTAAGCGGTTAATTTGCTGAATAATCGAATGGCTATCCCAATGGTAGTGCTGAGAAAGACCTCCGAGAAGTATAAGTCCTCGGTCGTTGATACGGTCGCCAGTAGAAATAATTTTATTTAGTACGCCTTGAGTTTCGATAATATTGGCTGAAGAAGCGGGCTTATCGTGTGAGGGAATTAAAACTAGATTGTAGAGCCAGGCGGGTAAAGTCGGCTTCATCATAAGGACTGTTTTACCACCTACAAAGAGTTGTGCTGCCAATAACCATAAGTGCGTTCTGTGTCCCGCACCGATAATTAAATCAGGTTTAGGGAAGCTTGCCCAAGGAATGCTCTGAGCATTACGCTTAAATATAAGGCTGAGCAATGAACGATGCAGTGGCTTCTGTAGCTTGACGGAATAGACTTCAGTAGGCTTCAGCCGCTCAAGAGAAGATGCGAGCCCTTCCGCTTGAGATTCATGCCCAGACTTGCCATCTTTAAATAACCAAATGACCCGCTCCTGCTTTTCATTTATATTATTTTTTTTAATGTCTCTTTTCGGCATAGTATAGGCTGTAGATTACTTAAATACTTCAAGCTTAGATAAAAGGAAGTGTTGACCTAGATATTTGTAGCAAATTTAATCCTATAAGTATGTCTAATGTCGAGAAGGAAACACCGAACATAACCCCACCATCTAAATGGGTTGATCTATACGGTGACTACCTTTACCGCTTTGCCCTCTCTCGCTTAAAAAATCCTGAAATTGCTTCTGATTGTGTGCAAGATACCTTTTTAGCTGGGATTAAAGCTTTGGACAGATTCGATGGAAGGTTGGACATCAAATACTGGCTTCGAGGCATTATGCGTAATAAGATTGTCGACCAAATCCGAAAATCCATAAAGACGCAGACTGTAGATATCAGCAAAGAAGATGAAGCCTTGATGGAAAGTATGTGGTACAAATACAGTGGTATTGCTACGACGAACCCTGACCCATGGGAATTTAACCCAAGGAAGCAGTTTGATAACAAAGAATTCTGGGTTGTCTTCAAGGAATGTGTCGAGACCTTAAAAAACCCTATTAAACAAGCTTTTATCCTTAAAATGCTCGAAGATCAAACAACCGAAGAAGTTTGTAAGGTTATGGATATATCACCGAATTATCTATGGGTTTTATTACACAGAGCTAGAGAACAGTTAAAAATAGTACTCAAAGAAAAATGGCTCACGATAGATTCCTAATCAAAAAAATATAGATTTTAAGATGCTCACCTGTAAACAAGTTTCAAATTCCCTGAATAAAAAGGATTATAAAGACCTTTCATTCGTTCAACGTATTCTGCTAAAATTCCACGTTAGATGTTGTTTATTTTGCGGTAAATACAACAAACAAGTGATGGAAACTCAAGATATGTGCCGCCATTTTAGGGAAAACGAAGACTCTATTATAGAAAGTGCCGATTCTGAAATCTCTCTGAATGAAGACAAAAAGGAGCTTCTAAAAGAAAAGATAGCTCAATCGATGGATTGCTAGCTTACCACCTGCTATATTCTTTGGATTAGCCGCTGTAGCTCAATCACCGTTTCGGCTGATCTGAATCTTATATTCAAGAGAGTCCAGTAAAGCTTCCCAAGTCGCGGCGATGATATTGTCACTAGCCCCAACAGTACCCCACACAGAATCACCGTCCGTTGATTCGATAAGAACACGGATAATTGCATCAGTTCCCTGTTTATTTTCAAGAATACGAACCTTAAAATCAGTTAAGCGAACTGCTTCAACTTCTGGGAAAACAGGGACAATCGCTTTTGTTAGGGCTTCATTAAGCGCATCTACTGGGCCACGTGCCTCCGCGACGGTATGGTGATGATTTTCACCGATCTTAACATGAACGGAAGCTTCTGAGCGGAGGCCACCGGAATCCACTTGATCACTGACCATAACACGGTAGCCGACAAGCTCTATGGCATTCTTCTTACCTTTCATGAACCTGTTCAGTAAAAGTTTCAAGGAAGCATCGGCTGCCTCATATTCATAACCTTTAAATTCAAGCTCTTTAAGTTCTCCTAAAAAGTCTTTCAGTTCAGGTGACCGTGCATCCAATTCAAAGCCAATTTCTTTAGCTTTCATCATTATGCTACTACGACCCGACATATCCGAGACCAAAACACGGGTTTTATTGCCAACAAGCTCGGGCTGGATGTGCTCATAGCTATGTTTTACTTTCGCTGCGGCATCTGCATGGACTCCGCCTTTGTGGGCGAATGCGCTTAAACCAACAAAGGGCGCCTTCGAGTTTGAGGAAAGGTTGGTCATCTCATCAACAAAAAGTGACAAAGCCCTTAAGTTTTCTAGATTTTTACCGCAGGACATCGTCTTATCCATTTTAAGGGCAAGATTGGGTATTATGGAGGTTAGATTTGCATTACCATTTCTTTCGCCAATCCCATTAATAGTACCCTGAACTAACAGAGCACCTGCATCAATTCCAGCAAGGGAAACCGCAACACCAAGTCCTGAGTCATTGTGACAATGGACGCCTATGGGTGTTCCCTGAAACTTTTCACGAACCGTTGAAACAATATCACTGACTTCCTGGACTAATTGTCCGCCATTGGTATCACAAAGTGTAAGGTTGATAGCCCCGCCTCTTTGAGCCGCTTTCAATGTCTCTAAGGCATATTCCGGATTATCTTTATAACCATCGAAGAAATGTTCGGCATCATAGATCACTTCTCTGCCTTGCTCCTTAAGAAATCGAACTGAATCCTCGATCATCTTCAAATTCTCTTCAGCGGTTGTCCGAATGATTTCAGTCACGTGCAACAACCATGACTTACCAAAAATGGTGACCACCGGCGTTTCAGCGTCCACTAAAAGCTTCAATTGTGGGTCTTCTTCAGCTAGTAAATTTGCCCGCCGAGTTGAACCAAAAGCAACCAACTTAGCGTGGCTTAATTCTAAATTCTTCGCCTCTTCAAAAAAAGATACATCCCGAGGGTTTGAACCAGGCCATCCACCTTCAATATAATCTACTCCGAATTGATCTAGTTTTTCGGCCACTCTAAGTTTAGCCGCAACTGTAAATGAAATGCCCTCTCCTTGAGATCCATCCCTTAAAGTTGTGTCATAGATTTTCACTGAATTATTTACCATTGGGCTACGTTGGAAGATTCATCAAAAATTCGCAATTGAAAAATCACCCGTCGGAAAAACCACTCATCGGAAAATCATCGAGTCGCTTGTTCATTTCGGCGTTTTAAATGCCGTGAAAAAGATCGCATAACTCTAAGGTGTAAAAATGCTTGGGTTGGAGAATATAACCACCAGGGCATAATTGGAGCGTAACCATGAATCGCCGCAATTAAACAATTATTTTCAGGAAAGAGTCGGAATTCAAAGCGACCTAAAGGCTCTACTTTTTTAACCAATAAACCTTTTGATATGTAGAACGCACTCCTCTTTAAGTTAGAAAGACTGTAAGGTGTAGGCGTGAGCTCTAGTAAGAGTAATTTACCCAATAAATAAAAACTAATATGCCCTGAATCATTGATTCTAGCTGAGACGATCCCCACAAACTTACGAGTAAGCCATTCACTATATTCTCGTGCAACTTGCTGAGAATTCCACCCTAAAGGCAGCGGCATTCTTTGAACAGAACGCACACGACATGCTTTGTGTAAGTCTTCGGTATCGAGCTTTTGAGTCAGGCTTCTAGGGTTGGGCTTGAGTGTCCCATCTCCATTTACAGAAAGTGCAAATGACGCATCAAAACTAGTAGTCCCTTCTTCTAAAACTTCGGAGAGCGCATTGGGCTTTGCCGATAAATCATGGCGTAAGCTTTCTTGAAGTGGGCCAACTAAAGCCATGGGGACATTCCCCAGTAATGAAAGCCCATGCTTAGAGAAGTAAAAGAAATTAAAAGGAAATGAAAAGGTCAGTAATCTACGATTTAATTTTCGGGCAACGCGTTTGACCATTGCATCATAACGCATCGGCTCATGACCGATTAAATCATAAGTGCCGCCCCTATATTCAGGCTCCTTAAGGCACTTGGAAAAAGCCCGACAGACATCATTAATATCAATTGACTGAGTCATTGAGTGAGTCCAAGCAGGTAATACCATCATTGGCAAACGGCGCACTAGATTAATCAATATAGAAAAGGAAGAGCCTCCCGGACCAAAGATAATTCCGGCACGAAGCACGGTAACTTTTACCGAACGACTTCTTAAGACAGATTCTACTTCGAGCCTGCTTTTTAAGTGCGATGAATATTCCGCCTGATCTTCACTAGGCATTATACCACTAAGGTAGACAACATGTTCGAGTCCCGCATCTTCAGCTGCTCGGATGAAATTATCCGCTAATAATAAATCAAGGTCTTTAAAGTTTCCCTGCATTAAGCGACTCGAGGGTGCCATAGAATGAACTAAATATATACCGTATTTACAGCCCTTTAAAGCCTCCGTTACTTGGGGCAAGGAATATAGATCACATTGCTCCCACTGGGTAGTGTCCTTGTCTGGAGTGCTCTCTGCGATATATTTACTACGGGTTAATGCCTTAAAGTGATAGGCATTTCTGAGTTTCTTCCGTACGTAGGTTCCGACAAAACCACTTCCACCGGCTACCGCAATCGTCGGCTTAGTAGATTCTGAAACATTCATAATACTATTAACTTAGCATATAATTAATTAAAACAAAATCCATATTCGCTGAATTTGAATAAAAAACCACTTTACGGTCTTGCAGATCCAAGTGACATTTCTATTCTCCGCCGTTTAATTTTTAACAAATAAAGTTGAATATTTAACAAAATCACTCAAAACCGAAGTCTACAGTGATCTAATTACTTTTCTTATAAATAAAATGACAGACCTAAATAAATACAGAAATATCGGTATCTTCGCACACGTTGATGCA
>CAJWRZ010000001.1 GCA_913045955.1 uncultured Puniceicoccaceae bacterium | reverse complement strand
AATTTGATGCCGGTACAGGCCTGAGCGAAAAAACCGTTGAATACATTTCAAATATCAAAAACGAAGCTCCGTGGGTTAAGGATTTCAGATTAAAGGCTCTTAAAATCTTTGAGAAAAAACCCATGCCGACACACTGGGCAAGTGATGACCTTGAAAATATCGTCTTTGAAAATATCCGTTACTATTTATCTAAAGGTCAAAAGCCTAGTCGAACTTGGGAAGAAGTGCCTGATGATGTGAAGGAAACTTTCGAACGCTTGGGCATTCCCGAACAAGAACGCAAGTTCCTCGCGGGGGTTGAAGCGCAATTTGATTCAGAAGCCGCCTACTCTCGAATGAAGGAAGACCTCGAGAATGAAGGCGTTATCTTTGTAGGATCCTCCGAAGGATTAGAAAAATATCCTGAAATATTCAAACCTTACTTCGGTAAAGTAATCCCAACTAGCGACAATAAATTCTCTGCCTTAAATAGCGCTGTATTTTCTGGTGGTAGCTTCATCTATGTGCCTAAAGGCGTTAAACTTAAGCAACCCCTCCAAGCATATTTTAGAATTAACGCCGAAAACTTCGGGCAATTTGAAAGGACCTTGATCATCGCGGATGAAGGGTCAGAAATCACCTATATGGAAGGCTGCACCGCACCGAAATTCGAAACGGCCACCCTTCATAGTGCGGTTGTGGAATTAGTCGCCCTCAAAGATGCCAAGATCCAATACATAACCGTTCAGAATTGGTCCAACAATGTCTTCAATCTAGTGACAAAAAGAGCCCTAGCTGAAGAAAATGCTGAAGTAAAATGGATTGACTGTAATATTGGCTCTAGGCTGACCATGAAATATCCAGGCGTCGTCTTAAAAGGAAGAAAAGCCCGTGGTGAAGTGCTGTCCATTGCTCTAGCTAATGATGGGCAACACCAAGATACCGGTGCTAAAATGATTCACCTCGCGGATGAAACAACCAGTAACATAATTTCTAAGTCGATTTCGATTGGTGAAGGCCGCTCTACATACCGTGGACAAGTGCATATGCCGAAGCACCTTAAGTCCTGTAAAAATAACACCGAGTGCGATGCGTTATTGATCAACACTAACAGCCGTACTGATACCTACCCAGCGATTACCACTCGCGGTGTAGGCAATACAGTTCAGCATGAGGCGAGTGTTTCTAAAGTCAGCGCCGAACAAATATTTTATATGATGCAAAGAGGTATCTCTGAAGCGGATGCCATGAGCCTTGCGGTTAATGGATTCGTTAATGACTTACTCAAAGCCTTCCCTATGGAGTACTCGGTTGAGCTGAAGCGCTTAATCGACATGGAAATGGAAGGTTCTGTAGGATAAAATTTAATTTTAGGTAACTATGAATTCAGTATTAAACAACACGAAGTCAAAAGCTTCAACAGATGAACCTAATTGGTTAACTTCATTAAGGCAAAAAGGCTCCGATGATTATACTACATTGCCCATACCCTCAGGTAAGGATGAAAATTGGCGCTTTGCTAAATTATTTTCTACGGAGATAGCTCAATTTCGTCCCGCTGAGCGCCTGGAAGAAAGTTCAAAAATTGAAGCTATCGCCAAGTCCAAGCTTTCTGAGGAATCCTCAGGTGAAATGATTTACTTAGATGATCATTTAATCCAAAAAAAAGAATTACCTGAAGCACTGAAAGCTCAAGGAGTACTTTATTTATCAGTTGAGGAAGCAATCGCCAATCATAGCGAATTACTTGAGCCCTACTTCCTTAAAGAATCAACCGGCTTAGGCTCTCAAAAGTATTTTGGACTGCATGCATCTATGGTGAAAGCTGGGTCTGTATTATTTGTCCCTAAAGGCGTTGAAATCAAAGATCCTTTGGTGAATTACTATTGGACGGATACAGAAAATTCACTGATCTTTCCGCATACCCTAATAGTTGCAGAAGCCCATTCAAAAGTTTCAGTCATCGACGTTTTGTCTTCAAACAATCCATCGAATACCGCATTGAGTATTTCGGCCAGTAATCTCTATGCCCACGCAACGGCAAATGTATTCCGTAAAGTGGTTCAGAACTTTAATATGGATTCTGTGTCTTTCCAACTTGATACAACAATTGCCGATCGAGATACCACCGTCAAAAATATCGCTTTAAACTTGGGTGCTTCAAAAGCACGCTTTGAAAATCAAGTGAAGATCAATGGCTCTGGCGCGCATGTTAAAATGTACTCACTGACGGTAGCCGAAGATACCCAAGAGTTTGATCAAAGAACTTTTCAGACTCATAATGCGCCCAATTCCGTTTCCGATCTTCTTTACAAAAATGCCTTATTCGATACGAGCAGAACGATCTTCTCAGGCTTAATCCAAGTAGCGGAAGGTGCTCAGCAAACAGACGCTTACCAAACGAACCGGAATTTACTCCTCGATCCAAAAGCCGATGCAAATTCATTACCGGGCTTGGAGATATTAGCCAACGATGTTAAATGCTCACACGGAGCTACTACGGGCAATATAGATGAAGAAGC
Organism: uncultured Puniceicoccaceae bacterium; assembly: GCA_913045955.1. GTDB lineage: Bacteria > Verrucomicrobiota > Verrucomicrobiia > Opitutales > Coraliomargaritaceae. The sequence goes on along the minus strand of CAJWRZ010000001.1, from coordinate 45,675 downwards.
ACTCTTTTATATGCTCAGTAGAGGGATCCCTCACAGAATTGCTATGCAGCTGATTGTACTTGGTTTTTTTGAAGAGATTATAGACGAATTGGAATCTGATTCTCTGTCCAAAAATATTCGTGCTATGCTCGATGCGAAATTTGAAAAAAAGATACTCTAACCCATCATGAACGAAGATAAAAGAATACTCAGTCGGGCCGTTGAAGCTACGTTAATTCCCCAAGGGACTGCAATGGAACTTGCCGAAGGTGAATCCATCGTCATCACACACCGGCTCGGTGGTAATTTCACAGTCATGACCGAAAATGGCATGTTCCGAATTAAAGGTAAAGATGCCGATGCAATTGGTGAAGTCGTGACCGTGAATGAAAAGGTGAATGTAAAGGAACATCAAGGACCGCCCGATATGGATGCGTTATGGAAGGTTCTTAAAAAAGTTTTTGATCCAGAAATACCCGTTAATATTGTCGACTTAGGCTTAGTCTACTCACTTGAGTTGAATGAAGCTATGGATGGCACATATAAAGTCGTTATGGAAATGACGCTTACAGCCCCTGGCTGTGGAATGGGGCCTGCGATCGCAGAAGATGCACAAACACACCTAGAGACTATACCTGGTGTTAAGCAAGCGGAAGTTGCCATTGTATGGGATCCCCCGTGGGATCAAGAGATGATCACCGAGGAAGGTAAAATGATTTTGGGCCTTATTTAAAATCGCTCTAGAGCTATCAAGAAAGATTTGGCTTGCTTAATAACGTTTTTAAAATTAGTAATTATAAATGAAATATATAAATTTAGTAACCTTTTTTTTAGCCACTACCTTAATTCAAAATGCTTACGCAAGAAATGTTGAATATAACTTTTTTAATGACAGCGCTAAGACAAGTTTGTCGGACTTTGCTTTATCACTAGACAATAATAGTGGAATAGAATCTTTCACTATCGACTCTGTTGAAATAGAGGCCGAAGCATTTAATGGAATCCATTCAACGATTGCCTTATTTAACGGAGGAAACGATGGATTTGGAATTAATAGCAAGGGCAGTGGTGATAAGACTCAAAGAATTGATAATTCACTCGGAATCGAAAAAATCGTATTCAGCTTTGACCACGATGGTATCTTTAAAACCATAAATCTACGCTATATAGAGGAGCAGAAAGAAGAAGCATTATTATTATTTGAAGGGGGTAATTCTTACAGCCTAAACGTTTCCACTGCCCTTAGTTACAAGGATGATTTTAGAATCGATGAGCCATTCCAAGCAGGTCAAAAAATAACGTTATCCTTAGACCCGCTAAGCAAATTAGGAGAAAACTTTTCTGTGGATTCATTCACTATAAATATCCCCGAGCACAATGCTTCCGTAATGGGAATGGGCGTAGTAGCATTTGGGGTAAGCTTATCTTCAAAACTTAAAAATTATTTCCGTCGCCAGCATTAGAAATATTTTGAGAATCTTTATAATTGCCTCTATAAAAAACTAAACCTTAATTAAAACTTGTGACTGATTATAAAACCATCAAACAACTTCATTCCCTGGAAAAGACTTCAAATGCAGATTTTACCAGTGTTTTTATTCTCAAAAGAAAGTCCGTAAAGACTACTAAAACGGGAAACCCTTACTTAAACCTAGAATTCGGGGATTCCACCGGAAAATTCATGACCAATGTTTTCGTCAATAGCACCGCCTACATGACTCTAGAAGACTTATCTGAAGGTTGTCTTTTAAAAACAACTGCCGCCATAAATTACTATAATGGGCAATTTTCGCCTGAAATTAAGACGGTGACTCTTTACTCATTTGAGCAAGCTAGCGAAGATGGCACGATTGGTCAACTAACTGAAGTTCCCCCAGAAAGCGAATCCGTGCTTTGGGGTTACCTCAAAGAAGGTATTGAAAGCATTCAACATACTGAACTAAAAGCTACGGTAGAAAACGTTATTTATAACCACGAAGCACATTTCAAATCATCCAGTGCCGCTATATCTATGCATCACGCTTACAGGAATGGATTATTAGAACATACAGTTCACATGCTTCGCTCGGCTAGAGCACTTTTACCTATTTACCAAGAAGTGGATTATGATTTGGCAGTTTCCGGAATCATTCTTCATGACATAGGAAAACTAGAAGAATATGAAGGTGATTTTTCAGTTCAAACCACGAGGATTGGTGTCCTTCAAGGACATGTTGTCTTGGGCTACAAAATAGTTCGAAAAGCAGCGATCATGGCTAAACTGAGTGAGGACTTAACTGAACGACTCGAGCATATAATCCTCAGCCACCAAGGAGAAAAAGAATGGGGGGCTGCCGCAATGGCCGCTACACCTGAAGCTGTTTTTGTTTCAATGGTTGATAACCTCGATGCGAGAATGGGCATGATTCAAAGAACTCTAAGAAATGCTCCTGAAGGCGCTGAATTTTCTGAATACCTGCCTGGACTTAAGACTAAATTACTCTTAACCCCGCCACAGAAATAAGCTCGAAGCTTAATAAAAGCCAGAAAGAGCGCTGGTTAGCTTTTAGATGCTTGATCTAAAGGCTTTAAGCTTGGGAATAATATCGTATCACGGATACTTTCCGCGCCCGTTAACAAGATAACGAGTCTGTCAACGCCAAGACCCATGCCACCCGCTGGAGGCATACCGTACTCTAAAGCAGTTAAGAATTCTGTATCCATATCTTGGACTTCCTCGCCTATCTGAGCTGAGAACATCTCGCGCTGAATATTTGGGTCATTTTGCTCAGAATACGCAGGCGCTATTTCCTGTCCGTTAATACATAATTCAAAAACATCAATAGTACTCGAATCATTTTCTGTAATCTTTGCTAAAGGGCATAGCTCTTTAGGAATATGCGTTACAAATGTGGGTTGGATTAGTGTTGGTTCGATAATTTTCTCAAAGACATTATTGGTTATTTCATAGTCTTCGAGAGTCGGGTTCACTTCAATACCGAGCGCCTCTACCCGTGTAAGCTTCTCGTCTTTGGAGAGCTCAAACCAACCTTTTTCACCAGTAGCTTCGATAACTAAGTCTTTATAAGCAACCTCTTTCCATTCACCACCAAGCTTGATCGTGGTGCCATCTGGGCGTTGGATATCTAAAGTTCCTATAACCTTTTGTGCAAGGTGTTGAATCAACCCTTGGGTTAATTCCATCATTCCTCTGAAATCAGTGAATGCTTGGTATAATTCCAACATTGTAAACTCTGGATTATGCCTACGCGAGAGCCCTTCATTTCTAAAGACACGCCCTATTTCGAAAACTCGTTCTTCACCCCCTACTAGCATTTGCTTAAGTTGTAATTCTAAGGCTATTCGCATGTAAAAATCACAATCCAAGGCGTTCGACTGCGTGACAAAAGGACGCGCAGCTGCGCCCCCGGCTACTGACTGAAGAACGGGCGTTTCTACTTCCGTAAAATCTCTTTCCCACAAATAGTTCCGCATTTCCTTAATCAAATTAGAGCGTTGCTTGAAGCGAAGTCTAGATTCGGGATTAACAATTAGATCTAAATAACGCTGACGATAGATTTTGTCATCATTAGTCAAACCAGCCCATTTCTCAGGAAGCGGTCGAAGTGATTTAGAAACAAGGACATACCGAGTAGCTCTAACTGTAATCTCCCCAGTTTTAGTTTTAAATAAACGACCTTCCACTCCGATTATATCACCACGGTCTAACTTCTTAAAATAGGTATTATACTCCCCTTCAGGTAATTCGTCACGAGTCACATAGCATTGAATTTGCCCTGCCCTATCTTGGATCTTTATAAAACTAGCCTTTCCCATGACGCGGAACACAACAATTCGGCCCGCAACTTTAACTGTAGCTTGAGCCTCATCCTCTAATGCATCATCGTAGAGTGCTTGAGCAGATTCTGAAGTGTGGGTTTGCTCACAATTTGCACGAAAAGGATTTTTTCCCTCTTTTATAAGTCCTTCGAGCTTTTGTAAGCGCACAGCATACAAATCATGGCTATTGTCATTGTTTTCGTTCGAATTATTCATTTTATATTGTCGAAAAGTTTCGGTGCATTAAAATAGTTATTTTTAAGTAAAGCACTATTAAAATATATCCTATTTAAATCCATGGCTCAGCAAGACTATTTTCTTAATAAAATAAAGGAAGAACCCGAAAACAAACTATTCCGCTTCAGTTTAAGCAAAATCTATTTTGATAATGGCTTATACCAAGAATCGATACCTCACTTAGAAAAATGTGCTGAACTTCAAGAAGATTGGATGCTACCAAAGATTTTACTGGGAAAAGCAATGATTGAGTTAGGTGAACTTAAGGGCGCTGATCGAATATTGAAGCAAGCCTTAGATTTAGCCATCGACCAAAATCATGAAGATCCTAAAGATGAAATCTTAAAACTCTTGGAAGGTCTTTCATCTTAAACCAAACTCAATGCCACTCAGTCAAAAATATTTAAATTGGGATGAAGCCCTAATCCCTCAAATAAGGGATGCCCTCTTAGAGCAGGTCAATTTAAACATTCAGCCGATTGATCTCAGCCATTTGCTTATAATTGTTCCGACGAACCAGTCAGGTCGACATTTACTAGAAGCGCTCGCTGATAACCCTACAACTGAGTCTCGGGGGTTTTTAAGCCCACAAATTTTAACCCCCCTTCAATTCCTTGAGCGTGGAATCAAAGAATCCAATAGAGCTCTGGATTCCCAATGCCAGCTCGCGTGGATTGAAGTGTTTGAAGGTTCAAATGCAGAGACGTTGGAGGTACTGTTTCCTCGGGATAGCCCGCTAAATGACGTCTTAAAAGCCTCTAATGCCAGGCGCTTGCACAAAATCAGGAAAGAAATCGGGATACAAGGCTACGACCTTCAGGGTATCGCTCAACGTTGCGCAGGTCTGAATATAGAAGAAAATATCTGGGATCCGCTAGCAGAACTAGAAGAACATTACTACAAGGTACTTAAAGAAAAGCGGCTTCTAGATCCAATTCGCCTTAATAAAATAGTCGCCGCAAATTATCCAATAAGCTCAAGCATTTCAAAAATTTTAATCGTCGCTACGCCCGACCCTCAAGCATTGCCGCTTCAGGCTTTGAAAAATTTAGAACCAGAAATGCCTATTGAGGTTTGGATTAATGGGCCAGATGAAGGGGCAGGTGAACACTTATTTGATCCTTGGGGTGTCCCTGTTGCTGAAAAATGGGCAGAGCGAACTTTAAAAATAGAGGACTGGAATTGTAATTTCAAAAAAGCCAATAAGGCCCTAGAAATTCCTGAAATATTGAGCCATAGCATGTTAGAGCATCCCTTAGAAGCCCTTCAAATAGGCTTATTGGATAGTGCTTTGATTGAGCCGACGGGGCACTACTTAAAACTAGAATCAATCCCTTTTAATAATCCAGAAGGCTACAGCCTTTGCCAAACTGGCATCGGGAAGTTAATTATAGATTTAATTCAAATAATTGAACGACCTAATATAGATAGCTTTAAGCAGTTGTTAATGAATCCTTACTTTTTTAATTTCACAAAATCTAAGAGTTCACTGAAAAAAATATTAGCCCAAATTGACCGGATTTTCTCAGAAAGCCTTTGTTACGATCTGCCATCGTTGGAACAAAAAGCAAACAGCAGGAAAGATTCGGGAGATCTACTCAAAATACTCCTAGCACTTAAATCCTTAAGCGCTTCTTCTGAAATCACGCAAAACGGTAGTTTTTCTGAAACGTTCAGCCAGCAATTAAATGCAGTTCTATCTGGTGCGGAGTTAGCCCCTACTGATTCAGAATTTTTAGACTTAGCCGAATCAATCAATGAACTTATCAGCGATTCCATAGATTCTGAAAAAAGTTTCCCCGGCAAGGATCCTATATTTTACAAACAGCTCTTTCTTGCTCAGTTAAATAGCAAAAAAATCTATAAAGAACGGAAGGCCAAGGGCCATGACCTCTTTGGCTGGTTAGAACTCTTATGGCATGATGCCCCGCACAGTATCATTTGTGGGATGAATGAAGGCATTATTCCCGCAGCCAGCGCGAATGATCCTTTCCTCCCAGAAAGCCTGAAGAAGATCCTTGGACTTGAGAATAGCGTGCGCCATTTAGCCAATGACACCTATTTATTTGAATCTTTATGCCGAAGAAGGGTTGATAAATCTAAAGCCAAAGTAACCATAATTATACCCGAGAATGATTGTGACGGAAACCCATTAATGCCTTCGAGGATCCTTTTCAAAACTTGCGAATCTCAGCTACTAGAATTCACAAATTCAATTCTTATAAAAAGAGATCCACCCAAAGCGCCGTCATCCCACCAATTACCATGGATCATCAATGACCCTATTCCGGTAGCTCTACCTGAAAGCTTTTCGGTAACCGCCTTAAAGGATTACCTAACCTGTCCTTTTCGTTTTTACTTACAGCATATTTTAAATATCAAAAAAAAGAATTTCAGTGATCGCGAAATGTCTCCTGGAGCCTTTGGTAGTTTATTCCATGAGTCGGTAGCGACACTTAAAAACCACCACCTTGATCGCTCGACTCAAGCAGCCGATCTAACAAAGTTAATTCAAGATAAAGCAGAATTGCTGATTCGCTCAAGATTCGGCAATCAACTTTCATTTGCCCTAGAAATTCAGAAAGAAAGTTTAATGGCCCGGATCCAGGCTTTTGTTAAATCCCAAATTAGCAACCTAGAATCAAATGGCCCTACTGATGTTATTTCGACAGAGAAAAAATTCTCCATTACAATCAACGGCTTTCGAATAAATGGGATTATTGACCGAATAGATACCGCTAAGGGTCAAATGAAATTGATCGACTACAAGACAGCAAATAGCGCTGTAACACCATCAAAAGCTCACTTAAAATCGACGAACACAAAAGGTGAGCCCACTCATTTGCCCGAGGAGGCGTATTTTGATAACGGCAACAAAAGCTACTACTGGTGTGACTTACAATTGCCTTTATACTGTCATTCAGAAGTTGAAACAGATTCCAAAGAACTCCCCGAACTGATTTATTATAATATACCTAAGTCATCTGAGAAAACGGCGATGGCAGGCTGGGAAGATTTCTCTCAGGCGCATTTAAAATCGGCCTATTCCTGCGCTGAAGCCATCCTTGAAGCGATATCAAAAGGACGCTTCTGGCCGCCTAATGAAACCTTAGACCCTATGCTTGATGATTATTCCGACTTCTTTCCTGATGGAATCCGAAAGTCAATTGATGGGGCGGCCTTTGAAAACTATAAATTTCTAGATTGATGAGTTCCCTAAATACATTTGAGCATAAAGCGATTTTTGCCTCCGCCGGTACGGGTAAAACATACCAACTGACTAATCGGTATATTTATATCCTTCACTATACCCTGGCTCCCGAGAAAATCATCGCACTAACTTTCACAAGGGCTTCGGCTGGAGAATTCTTCACTAAGATCATTGAGAAACTTCACCAGGCATCGAGCTCAGAAGTTTTTGCGAGTGAGCTATCCAGCCAAATAAAAATTGAGGCTGATAGTAGTCGCTATAAAATCTTACTGCGCTGCGTGTTGGAGAACCTAAACCAAATAAATTTACAGACCTTAGATAGCTTTCTTTACAAAATAATAACGAGCTTCACACCTGAGCTTGGACTCCCCGAAAACCTCAAATTGCTGAGCGAGAACTCTAGAGTTCATTACCAAAAAGAAGTCCAAGATGGTCTGATCCACGAGATACAGCCCAATTCTAAAAACAATGACCCCCTCAAACAGTTCTGGTATGCTTTTAAACAATCTAATTATGGTGATAGCGTTAGGAGTATAGAAAAAAACTTAACCGACTATATAGACCAACTTTATAGCCTCTATATTGAAAGTCCTAAAATAGCTAAATGGGGTAATTTTAATGAAATCTTTGGCGAAAAGATGCGGGGTTATAATCCCGATTCGATCGACTGGCTAGAACTCTCTAATAACCTGATAAAAGCAATCCCCGAAAACCTCTCTCTTTCTGAACGCAATGCGTTCACTAAAACGGCGTCAATCATTGCCAACTTCCCAGAAAATCAAAACTTTGTTACTCTAATCACCCGCTCTATAGAAGCATATGATGCGCTACTATCCGGCAAAGCCATAATAAAGATTGGTCGTCCAGACCGCACGATTGAAGGACCTTTATGCTCCGCTCTCGCAGACTGTATAACCGCTATCTTTAATTATTATATAAAGCGCTCCATAGATTCCACTCAGGGTACGCACGCAATATTAGATATCTATAACAAAAACTATGATGTCCATGTAAGACAAAAAGGGAAATTAACCTTCTCAGATCTGATTGCTGTATTAAAGCCTAGTTCAGATTTATCGAATTTTTCAATTCATGACCCTGAAGTACGTTCACTTATTGACTTCAGATTAGACGCGCAATTTGACCACTGGCTCTTTGATGAATTCCAGGATACTAGCCGACCTCAATGGAATATAATTTCAAACTTAGTAGACGAAGCGATTCAAGATCCAAGTAAAGAACGTTCTGTTTTCTTTGTGGGTGACACCAAGCAGTCATTGTATCTTTGGAGAAATAGCGACGATCGACTCTTCCAAGAGATTTGTGATCACTACGAGTCAGCCATAGCTCAGCCCGAACAAATGACTGAATCCTACCGATCATCTCCGGCAATTATGGATGCAGTTAATGCGGTTTTTGATGACAATACTTTAATCTCAAATTACTTCAGCCCTGCTACAGCCGAGCGTTGGAAGAAAGCTTGGAGGCCTCATTACGCTTCAAAGTTAACTCAGAATATACCTGGATATGCCGCATGGATTAAAGTAGGTAAAGATGAGGATTTGGATAAAGAATCGGCGATTATCAAAATTATCCAAGGGCTTGATACAAAATTAGAAGCCCTATCTCTAGGAATATTAGTAAGAAGCAACAAGGAAGCATCAGTACTTGCCCAATTCCTTAGGCAGCAAAACATTAATTACCCAATAAGGGTCGGAGCGTCCGCCTGCCCAGCCCAAGACAATTCTGCTGGTTTAGCCCTTATAGCTATGCTTGAGCTATGCATCCACCCTTCAGATAGTTTATCAAAAGGCTACCTAATGCTTATAGATTCAGCGACTAGAAGCTCTGTCTCAAGTCTGATTGAAACAGTGAATAGCCTGCGCGCAGAAGCCACTAGTATCCCCATGGCTCAATTAGTCTTAAAATTCTCCGAAGCAATTATTGAAAAATTAGATCCTAAAGATACGAGACACCGTAGTTCGTTACGTTTATTAATTCAAAATTCAGCCCAATTTGAATTAGAAGAAAACGCAACGCTCCAAGGCTTAATCAAATATTTAAAAAACTATCGCGTTAATGAAACTAACCCGGGTAGCGTCATTACAATTGAGACAATCCATAAGTCCAAAGGACTCGAATATGATATCGTTCTCTTAATTAATAATGATAAAAAAACTAAGGTTGTAGACCAAATCCAAGGTTACCGGAATGAAAAGCAATCAATTGAATGGATCCTCGAACCCTTTAAAAAAGAGGTGATGCAAGCCCTACCCGATGCCTCAAAACTCCTCAAACAGGCAACTGAGCAAAACCAATACTCTTCCTTATGCACGCTCTATGTAGCGATGACCCGTGCTAAAAAAGCACTCTACATGATCAGTGACTTAGACGGATTAAATAGCGGTTCACCCTTAGGCTTCCTGCAAGAATCTCTCGGAGATGGAACAGAAGCAAAAGAATTATTCCCAAAGGAATTATTCTCCATCTTGTGGAATACTGGAAGTAAAGATTGGTATAACCAATTAGCGTCTGAAGTTGAAGTTGAAGCTGAAGCTCTAATAGAAGTAGATACTGATACAGACACTATTAAAGCAACTGAGAATACCCACCCATTCAAGCCTACCCACAAGCGCTTAAACAACCTAACTGCTTCTAAAAAAGATACCAATACGAAGCTCTTCTTGTCGGGCAAAAACCGTTTTGCTAAAAGCTTCGGGGAAAAAGTTCATTTAGCTTTCCAAAAAATTGACTGGTATGAAAATCAGGGAGCATCAATTAAAGCCATTACAAAAGAATTAAGTCCCTCAATTCAAAAGCTGATTGATGAGTGTTTTGATGACACAGCAATACAAAGATTCTTTTCAAAACCCGATGATGATTATGATTTATGGAAAGAGAAATCTTTCTCTTATTGTGAGCACCAAACTCTAATTAGCGGAACCTTTGACAGGGTTCATTTATTTAAAAAAGCCAACGGAGAATATTATAAGGCAGAAATCATCGATTTTAAGACAGATTTGATAAATGAAAAAAGCACCCTTGAATCAGCTACGCAAAGACACCTTTCTCAAATGAAGGTCTATCACGAGGCTCTTGCAAAACTCCTAAATATAGACGAAGGTGCGATCCAATCCTTTTTGCTTTTCACATCAGCAAAAAAGATAGTTTCGATTTAATTTCAAAATCTAAAGAAGGCGCTCACGAAGAGGAAGAAGGAGATGAGGAAGGCTGATTTAAGCTTAGGCAATGCAAAGCACCGCCCTCACGAATAATATCGGAACAATTAAATCCAATAACTTCTCTTTCAGGAAAACATTCCGCTATAATAGACAAAGCCATTCCGTCCTTCTCCTGCCCAAAAGTTGGTACTATGACCGCACCATTAAGCACGAGATAGTTAGCATAACTAGCCGCTAAAATATCGCCTTCATGATAGATGGCGTCCGGCAAGGGCAATGCCCGAATTCCGTAAGCATGAAGCCCCTCCTTTAAGTAACCCTCAAGCTGTTTTTCTAATTGCTTCAGCGCCTTATAATTCACATTCCCTTGGTCTTCTGTAGCAGCATAAAGAATAGTTTTACTGGGGGTAAACCTCAGTAAATTATCAATATGACCATCGGTATCATCCCCAATTAAACCAGATTTAAACCAAAATACTGCTTGGGTATTGAAAGCCTCTTTAAAGGTTTCGTCCCAGCAAAAGGTTTCATCCCGGGCAAAGGCTTCTCCACTGGTAAAGGCTTCTCCTTTGGGCAGACGATTGGGGTTATTAAGCACACTATTTGTAGTGCAGATTAAGCCCTGGCCATTTGTTTCGATGGCCCCGCCTTCAAGCACATGAGGATATTTTTGATAAATAGATTGCCGGTCCTCACCTCTAGAGATGGAAGTACTAATCCATTCAGGAACGCGATTATCTTTGGCATATTCTTTAAACTTTTCACCCCATGCATTAAAAACCCAATCTGTTACAGCGAGCGTTTCATTGCTTGGCTCTTTCAAGAATATTGGTCCAAAATCACGAATCCAAATATCATCTGTTTCATAATCAAATAGAACAATAGTCTCCTGCTCTAGATAGCCTTTCAATGCTTGCCGTAAGTGACCTTGAGCATGATGCGGGCAGAGAATCGCAACTTTTTGATATTGAGCGCATAGTTTATATAGATCTATCAGGCTACTACGAACCGACGACAAGCACCCTGGCCATAAATCATCTCGAACCGGCCATGCAAACCAGACCCTTGCTTGAGGCTGCCATTCTGCAGGCAGTTTATATCCATTAGCTTTCATCTAAGAAACTCTTAGTGATCGGCTGATATAACTCAGGTCTACGATCCCTAAAAAAGGGCCATATTTTTCGCTTATCTTCAAGAGCTTGCATATCACACCGCTGAACGATAAGACCGGTTTCATAGGCCGGCGCTTTTTCCAAAATAGTACCATAAGTATCGCAGAGAAATGATTGCCCCCAAAACTCTAAACCCTTTTCTAAACCCACCCGATTAATGGCTGCTAAATAACAGTTATTTGCGATCGCATGACCTCTTTGCACGGTTTCCCAGGCATTGTATTGGGCTTGTCCTAGCATTTCTTTTTCTTCGGGAAGCCACCCAATCGCGGTTGGATAAAACAAAATTTCGGCACCCTTTAAAGCCATTAGGCGTGCTGCCTCAGGGAACCACTGGTCCCAGCAAATCATCACGCCAATCTTGCCAAATGCAGTTTCCCAGACTGGAAAATCATTATCGCCCGGTGTGAAATAAAATTTTTCCTCAAAACCGGGGTCTTGGGGAATATGCATTTTTCGATACCGGCCTAAGAGCGCACCATCACTATCAATGATAATTGCTGTATTATGGTATAATGCGGATGAGCGCTTCTCAAAATAAGCCGCTACAATGACTACTTCCAGCTCTAGGGCTAGCGCGCTGAGACATTCTGAGGTAGGTCCAGGAATTTCTTCAGCCATGTTAAAGTGTTCGGTATTTTGATCGCTACAAAAGTAAGCGGTATTGAACAGTTCTTGGGTACAAATAATTTGCGCACCCTGCTCTGCCGCGTCTCTTATTTGAGCGCACGTGTAATTTAGATTCGCTTCCTTGGAACCTAGATCCTTGCCTTGAATTAAGCCAACATTGACTGCGTCTCTTTTCATTTAAGCACGGTCCATTCCGCGAAAGTTAAAATACGACTTTGTTCAGTGGGTATTCAACAATACCTTCAGCGCCCCTTGACTTAAGCTCTGGAATAATCTCCCGAACAACGGTTTCATCAATGATTGTATCGATCGCTACCCATTTTTCGTCTGTTAGCTTGTTAACGGTAGGCTTTCTTAACGCCGGTAATTCGGATAAGACTGAATCAAGTTTATCAACTTCAATATTAAGCTTCAAACCAACTTTTGAGGCAGATTCTAGGGCTGATTTCAGCAACAGAGCAATTGTCTCAATTTTCTTCCTTTTCCAAGGATCTTCCATCGCCTTTTTATTAGCGATTAAAACAGTATTAGTATAAAGCAAAGTATCAACGATTCTAAGCTTATTGGCTTTGAGTGAATTGCCGGTTTCAGTCAGGTCGATGATGGCATCCACGAGGTCAGGCACTTTCATTTCAGTAGCGCCCCAAGAGAATTCAACTTCGGCATTCACTTTATTTTCGTCTAAAAAGGAACGAGTTATATTAACGATCTCTGTGGCAATTCGCTTACCCTCAAGATCTTTAACTGTCTTAATCGGGGATGCCTCAGGAACCGCCAAGATCCAGCGAGATCTTTTATTAGAAGCCCGGCTGTAGACTAAATCACAGACCTCAACGACGTCAGAGCCGTTTTCTTTAACCCAATCTTGACCGGTAAGCCCACAGTCAAAGTAGCCATGTTCAACGTAACGACTGACTTCTTGGGCTCTTAAAAAACGTCCAGCTAAAGTTTCATCATCAAATGACGGACGATAGGATCTTGAGCTTTTAGTAATCTGATAGCCTGCCTTTGAAAATAATTTAATCGTGGAATCCTCTAAGCTACCTTTGGGCAGACCTAGCATTAATTTATTTGAATTGTCCATAATGGGTAAATTGTCGTATAATCAATTAAAGCTACAAGCTATTTTTTATGTATCTACAAAAAAAAGCCCCCCAAAAATGGAGGGCTGATAAAAATTATTCTGACTTATTAGTCAGAACAAGATGACTTGCCAGATGAATCATCACAGGATGAATCACTTGAAGAACAAGAAGAAACCGGTGCTTCTTTTACTTTAGAAGCGCAACATGATTGAGAAGCTTTCTCAGAATTGTCTTTCTTGCTATCAGAGCAACCGCAGGTACCGCATGCAAATGCAGAGACTGAAAGACTGAGAGCTAAGAATAATATAATTAAGTGTTTCATAATATTTAAAATGTAATAGAACTGTGAAAGTATGACAAAAAACCTTTTTGTCCAATATTTAAATATCTTTTTATAGCACTAATGCTTCCCTGGATAACACAGAGTGATTTCCCCTTATACTTGGCACCCATGGCCCGCTTTACTGATACGGTCTTCCGTCAACTCTGTAAAAGCCAGGGTGCGGATGTTATGGTGACGGAATTTGTTCAAGCAGACGCGATTATTAGAGGCGATGCAAGGCTTTGGGAGACTGTTGATTTTACCGAATCTCAAAGACCCATGGGCGTGCAAATATTTGGCTCAAACCCATCTTCAATGGCTGAGGCAGCTCGGTTAATTTATTCAAAAATAAAACCGGACTTCATCGATATTAATTTTGGTTGCCCGGCTGATCGAGTCACCTGTATGGATGCAGGCTCCTCTTTACTTAAAAACCCTAGCAAGCTTGGGCTTATTATTCGTCATGTTGCCGAGGCTGTACCCGAGATCCCTGTCACCGCAAAAATTAGAATTGGTTGGGATGAAAATCAAATAATCGCCAAAGAAGTCGGTCAGATAGCCGAAGCTGAAGGGGCCAAAGCGCTTACTATTCACGGCCGAACTAAAGTTCAGGGCTACCGAGGTGAAGCTGATTGGGAAGTCATCGCCGAAGTCGCTGAAGCGATCAATATACCGGTTATAGGAAATGGTAGCATTGAATCAGCCAGTGACGTACTTCGAATAAAGCAAGAAACTGCCTGCGCGGGCGTCATGATCGGTAGAGCTGCCCTTGGCTACCCATGGATTTTTAGAGATATCAAATACACCCTGAAGCACAACACGGTGCCCGACCCTCCAACCATCGCGCAGAGGTGGGATACGATTATTGAATATACTGAGTCGATCATGGCTCGGTCCTTTCGTAAAGAGCGACATTTAGATATTAAATGGATGCGGCCTAAAATAATCGCACTGACTAAAGAAATGCCCGGCTCAAGAAAAATTCGTACGGCCTTAGGAACCGTTGCACAAGTTGAGGACTTAAGGAAATTGGCTATGGAGCATATTGCCGCTACCGAAAAGTGACCTCAATAAAATAGCAGAAACTTTTATTACTATGAAAAAGATCTTATTTTTATGTATGGGAAATATTTGCCGATCTCCAGCGGCTCATTGTATCTTCCAGGAATTGGTCAACCAGTCGGACAAATCACATGATTACTTCATCGATTCGGCGGGTACGCTTAATTATCATTCCGGAAGTGCCCCAGATGGACGCATGCAAGATGCCTTAAGAAAAAGGAAGATTCCGGTGATCGGCAGATCTAGGGTACTCACCTTAAATGACCTAGAGGAATTTGACCTAATCTTAGCCATGGATCACGCCAACTTATACGACGCGAAAGCCTTAGACCCTAAAGGAGCGTGGCACCACAAAATCCAATTGTTTTCTAAGTATTGTACGGATCCTGCAATCTCAGAAATCCCGGACCCTTACTATGGTCAAGGCGACGGATTTGAATTAGTCTTGGATATGCTTGAAGATGGTTGCCAGCAACTTCTTCTCTCACTCAATGAATCCCGATAAGTTCTGTATTAACTAAATCTTGGACTGACTCTTGAACTGATTCGTGGACTGAGGCTTATTTATTTTCTTATTTTTAAGAAGTCTCCTAACCTTTAGCCTTTGGTCTTCTCTTACAATAAAGCCAACACATTGACTCGTGCCACATAAACAAGGGTGATCTAAAAAGTGTTCCATATCATACCCATAATCATAAGTTAACTCCTCACCCTTTTTGATAGATCGCTCCGCGATAATCCAAATCTCACCCGCATCATTAATTGCTTCGCAATTACCATCACAGGAATGATTGATATAACGAGCTGGATTCTCTCCTATTCGGCCATCAATATCCCATTGGTCATCCAGCTCAAAAATATAAACTAAACCTTCTCCGGATTTTTTCGCCTTATGCTCCCATTCTAAAGCTCTTTCAGAAGCCTCTTTTTTTGAGATCTTCTCACCTACATACTGAACAACTCTGGCTCCAGCTTTGAGTGACTTTGTAGCAAATAACCCCCTTTCGTGGATACTTGATCCCCTAACTTCATACGATTCATTCCCCATAGCCCCAAATGCCTGTGCCTAAACTTCTGATTTCAAATCGCGCATCATGAGTGAACTCAAGGCTAACTTAGGGGATTTATTGGTGTAGAGGATCGCGTACAGCTCTTTTAATATGGGCATATCTAAGCCTTTACTTTGGGCAATTTTATGAAGGCTTTCAACTGAGCTATAACCTTCTACTACCGTTTTTTGTTCGGCAATAATTGACCGTGGATCAGACCCTTGCCCCACAGCGAGTCCTAAAGTCCGATTACGACTCCACTCACCAAAGCATGTCGCGATCAGATCCCCGAAACCGCTCAAACCATAAAAAGTTTCTTTTTTTCCGCCAAGGCTCTCTCCGATTACAACCATCTCATTTAGAGCGCGTGTGATGTACGCTGATTTAGCATTATCACCTAAACTTAAGCCGTCACAAAGTCCCGCGCCAATCGCATAAATATTTTTTAAAATACCACCTAACTGAACCCCCTGAACATCCTCCGAAAGATACACCCTTAATTTGTTATTACTGATTTGATTTTGAATCTGCTCTATTTTGGGTGTGATCTGAGAAACGGCTAGGGATAATGCAGTGGGCTTTCCTTGCGCAACCTCTCCGGCAAAACTTGGACCCGAAAGTACCCCAACGGATATTGAGGGAAAAGCTTCTTTGACTATTTCATAAGGGAATTTCAAAGACTCTTTTTCCAATCCCTTGCAAAGAATCAAAATTAAATCGACCTGTTCTTGAGCTTTGGTTTCTTTTAAAATGCGATCACAAAGATTTCTGATGCCTTTGGATGGGCAGGCCAGCATAAGGACATTTGCTTCCATTAGAAGCGGCTCTAACTCATAGCCGACCTGAATCGCATCGGGTAATTTAAACCCTGGAAGATAGCTACTATTTTCTCGTGTTGTCGTAATAGACATTGCCTGCTCAATTCTTCTTGGAGCGATAGAGACCGTTTGGTCGCAACGATTTAAATGGAGGGCCATGGCTGTTCCCCAGGCGCCTGATCCTAAAATACAATTATTCACTTGGGTAATTCCTTCCTAGAACTGCTTTTTTATAATCTTCGAATCCTTTTGAAACTGCTTTGGAGACTTCACCGAATGTTTGAACAAAGCTCGGCAACTTCTCGGTAGAAAAACCTAAAAGATCATTGGATACTAAAATTTGCCCATCACAGTGAGACCCACTTCCGATTCCTATTAAGGGTATGTTGATTGTTTCCGTCAGTTTTCTTGTAAGCTCTGCTTCAATCATTTCTCCTATAATTCCAAAGCAGCCTGCTGCCTCCAGTGCTCGGGCATCTTCAATTAAAGATTTTTTTTCAACTTCTGTTTTACCGAATTTTCGGTAGCCTCCCAAAATTTTTATTTGCTGGGGCATAAGTCCAATATGCCCTAATACAGGGATACCTGAATCCACTAAGCGCTGAATTGTTGGCGCTAATTTTAAGCCCCCTTCAATTTTAACTGCTGAGGCACCCCCTTCTTGAATTAATCTTCGGCTTGCGTTAAAAATAGTTTCATAATCATCAAAACTATAGCCAAAAGGCATATCCGCTACAACAAGGGCTTTAGGATTTATCCGAGTCACCGCGGCGGTGTGGTGAAGCATCATTTCTAGGGTCACCTGTACTGTAGAATCGAATCCTAACTGTGTCGTCCCCACTGAATCTCCGACAAGTAAGAGGTCGATGCCCGATTGATCGGCTAACTTAGCCAGGACTGCATCATAAGCGGTCGTTGCAACAATTGGCCGTTGCCCTTTTAGAGCTTTGATATTTTTTGTATTCACGTGAGCAAGAGAAAGCTATTTTTTATGAGCATTTTATTGAAGCCGAATTTTTGATTTTTGTATATAAGATTCGAATGCAAACCAACTCTCTTCGTAATCTTTAAGTATGTAAAGCACTTCTGCATACCAATAATAAACAAATAAAGGAGGCTTTTCTAAGCGTAAAAGATGCTTAAGGATTCCTCCAGCTTCTAGATATTTATTAGAATCTAGGGCATTAACTAATAAAGAAATTCCCATACTTAAGTCAGGATTATTCTCGATAAACACTCTATAATGGTGCGACTCTCTAGAGTTCTTCTGAGCTTCAGAAAGTGGGATTTGGGGAGGATCGATAGTTGCCCTAATCATCGATAGAGCGCCCTCAAAATCAGCTAACTCTTTAGCTTTAATTGCTTTTAAAATTGATAGGTCCTCCAATTGACCCAAATAAAGCATCACGTATGCATCAAATATTTCAAAATGGCCCCTCTTAAGTAAGTGCTCTAGAAATTTATATTTCAAATCCTGATTTAAAAGCGAGAATCCTTCAAACGATTCGGGGCGGAGCCTGTCACTAGTTTGATCTTTCAGTAGCAACAAATAATGAACTCTATATTCTTCGTTAAAATTAGAAAGCGTCTCTAATTCTTGAAATTGAGCTTCGGAGCACCTTAACAGGTAATGCAGCAATGCCTTATACTGATTTAGTTTTCTACGAGGCTCTATTCGAAAATATCGATCGAATGATTCCAAAGCATAAGAAGGATTTGATTCCAAAGTCCAGTAGCCTATATTTAGAGCTAGGCGTTCATTATTTGGATCCAAGAAGCGTCCTTGCTCAATCGCCTTAGCAACCAAGTCCGGATCGCCCCCTTCACTGATTAGCTTACGCGCTTTTGAGAAAGGCTTTGCCGGATGCAATGATGGGATTAAAGATGCCTTTTGTACGGTGCTATTAAGATCTAATTTTGGATCTAATTTTGGATCTAGTCTAAGTTCATATTCGTATTCAAATGAATCTAAGTAATTTCGATGTTCTCCTAAGGCAATTCTACTGCGGATATCACTGTGAAATGGCCAATTGAAAATAGTTGAGAATAGCCAGAAGGATCCAACCACGATCCAAAATATGCCCAAAATACGGCAAAGCAGACGGGGCATTAATTGCTTCCTGCGCTTGTGCCGACTGGAAGCAAGTTGGAAAAAAAGCAACAAAAGTAGGATCAAAGCAACCCCAGTCGAGCTCGAATCACTTATAAATCTAAGGGCAAAAACGAAGAGTATGATTAAGTAAAAAGGCTTATGCCGATTTTCAAAGCCGCCTTTATTGGGGATGTTTTTTATAGCCCATTGTCCAAGGAATAAAATTAGGATTACCATTCCCAATAACCCGAAATCAACCACCCAACTCATTAGGTCTGTTCCTCTTGAGGCGAAACCACTTTCAAAGTTATAATCAGAATTAAACTGGGGCATTAATCCTTTAGAAGAGCCCAATCCAAAACCAAGAAAGGCGCTGTTTTTTAAAACACCCATCAATGCTAGGTAAAGTGCTTTAAATTGGTTCAGGAATAATTGGCAAGAGCCCTTTAAGTAGTAAAAAAATGAGGGCCAATTGAGCAGTATAATAGAAATTAAACCTGAGCCTGAAATCCAAGCAAACCTAAGCCCAACTGTCCTAGAATGCTGTTTTTTAAACCAAACAAAAAGTGCGAGGAAACTAAATCCTAGATAGAGGTTACCGTATAAGACTGCATTTGATTTTAATAAAAACAAATAGCAGAAAACTGAAGCGAGAAGCCCTACGAATGCGCCAAATATTTTATACTTAAATCCGTTAATACAGAAACCCAGTGAACTGATGCCCAAAATAAAAAGAAATAAAGCAAAATTCTCCCGATAATGTTCTATCGGGCTGAAATGTTTAACCTCAGATAAAAATATTTTGAGAGGATTTGCACCAAAATAAAAGTCCGAAAAAATAAGAATAAACGATATTAATGATGTAATAAAAAATAATCTATCCTTACCATAGCTATTCACTTTCCAGGCACCCATATTGTAATAAAAAGCAATAAGCGCGCAAAAGAGAAGTAGTCCCTCTAATCCAAGCAAAGGTCTAAGCGAGTGGAAAAAACCAAAGTATAGCCCATGTTCATCCGCTGCTAACCCCCTCCAATTAGAGTAAAATTCAGTTAACGCGGGAGTAAAAGAAGTCAAACAAAGGAGAAGAAACGCTATAACACAAATATCAATGTGCCAACCTTTTGAATAAAGCTCAGGAACTCTATAGAGCATAAATCCAATAAAAATAAGCAATATACCATCGCTCATCACTGAGTCCGTAGCACCTACAAACAGCAGCAACAAAGCGACCACGAAAGCGCTACCATAACCTACGCATTCTGCTGGCATGGGGCTTCTTTTGGTGTGTAAAACATTACCCCTAGAGGAAGTTTTTGGTGAGGTGGCCCTGGTATTATTACCTGACTTTTTAGAGGTTTTAAGAGCTGATTCATGCCGAATCTTTAGCCCCAAACGTTTACGCTCTAACCTTTTTTTATTGATCAACTCCATTTCTGAGGAAACAGCCTTGGAGTCTTTAGTTTTGGCTATCGAATTATTTTTACGACTCGTCCTAAGCTTCCCCGCTTCAATACGGCCTCTGCGCCTTTCTACTTCCGAAGAGTACTTCTTGGAGTTTTTCTTATTAGATCCTATAAAACGCCTATTGCGCGAATGCCGAGAACGACTATGTTCATCATCAAATCTTTTAAATTTGTCGCTCATTTTTAAAAATCTTTATAGTAAAGCGTATTAAATCAATTACAATTATTTATATTAAAACCTGAAAGCTTTCTAATGAACCCCACTAATTTAACAGGCGTTGTAGAACGAATCATTTTTTTCAATGATGATAATGCCTATTGTGTAGCCGAGATCTCAAACGCAAAAACTAAGGAAAAAGTGACTATATATGGAACATTACCAGGGGTTCAATGTGGAGAAACCATAAAAATCAAAGGGGAATGGACTGAACATTCAACTCACGGACAACAGCTCAAAGTTCACGAATTCTCTTCCGAGCTCCCTGCTTCGATTTATGGCATAAAGAAATATCTAGGCAGCGGACTTATTCATGGGATTGGTAAATCCTATGCCGAAAAGATCGTTGATCATTTTGGGATTGATACGATTAATATCATCAGTAGCTCAAGTGCTCGTCTCGAAGAAATCCCGGGCATTGGAAGGTCTAGAGCAAAATCGATCAAACAAGCCTGGGAAGAACAAGTTACCGTTAGAGACGTTATGTTATTCCTCCAAACCTACGGTGTCACCCCAGCGCAGTGTTTAAAATTAGTTAAAAAATACGGGGATAAAACTAAGCGTATTCTTCAAGATCAGCCCTATAAAATTGCCGAAGACATTGATCGAATCGGTTTTAAGACTGCCGACCAGATTGCATTGAACTTAGGGTTCCCAACAAATTCTAGTGAAAGAATAGATGCAGGCATTCTCCATACTGTCACCAAGTTGCAGGATGAAGGACACACGATTGCCTTGATTGATATACTTTTGGACCAATCTGCTCAGCTACTTGGGCTCAAACGGGACTTAGTTGCAAATAGGGTCGATTCTCTAATAAACGAAAAGCGCCTATACTCGATTCAAGCCTATGATCAAAACAACCAATCTTTGGGTGCTTCTGTTCAGAGCTCAGTTTTTTCTTTCTACGAAAAAAAGATTGCCGAAACAATCTGCCTAATCCACGACGCTGAGTCTAAGTTGCCTGATATAAAATTAGATGCAGCCATCGCGTGGGCTCAACAAAAAGCTGGCTTTGATTTTGAGCAACTACAAAGTGGCGCAGTTAAATCAGCACTCTGCAATAAATTCAGTATTATTACCGGCGGACCCGGAACCGGAAAGACGACAATCCTAAGAGCTATTGTTGACATATTAGCAGCCAAAAAATGTAAAATATTATTAGCTTCGCCTACAGGAAGAGCGGCCCAACGTCTTTCAGAAACAACTAAGCATACTGCAACTACCATCCATCGACTTCTAAAATACGATCCTTCCACTCGAGCATTTTTCCATCATAAAGACAACCCATTGGCCTGCGATTGTATAATAATCGATGAAGCTAGTATGATTGATACACAGCTCGCGGCTTCGCTCTTAGATGCGATCCCACCTTCGGCCCATTTGGTTTTAGTGGGCGACTCTGATCAATTACCTTCCGTTGGACCTGGTAATATTCTTAGTGACTTAATCAATGGGCCTTTTTCAAAAGTAGTTCGCCTTGATATTATTTTTAGGCAGGCGAAAGAAAGTCGGATCATAACTACCGCACATAATATTCTCAAAGGCATTACAGAGCCCTGCAAAGTCATACAAAGTTTGCACCATTTAAATCCCGATGATGACTTTAACTTTATTGAAGTCGAGGAGCCCGAACAAATGATTAGAGCAATCCATTATTTGACGAAAGAATACTTGCCTAAACATAACCGATTAAATCCGATCAAAGATATACAGGTACTCTCGCCTATGCACAAAGGTAGCGGAGGGATTAAAGCACTCAACGAATCACTCCAGGAACATTTAAATAATTCCGCTGCCGCAAAGAAGCGCCTAGAAGCTTCGCCTAATTACAAAAGCGCTAATCAAACATTTTTTAGAGAGAAGAGCAAAAAACCATTGCCTTCAGAAATCCTTTATGGGGAACAGCCCTTCAGAATCGGCGATAAGGTCATCCAAACCACTAATAATTATGACAAAAATGTGTTTAATGGAGACTTGGGTATAATCCAATCCATCAGTGCAGATCAATCAACCCTAAGCATAAAGTTTAGCGAGGCCTTAGTTGAATACAAAAAAAATGAACTGTCTGAAATTCAGCTAGCTTATACTCTTTCGATCCACAAGAGCCAGGGCAGCGAGTATCCCGTGGTCATTGTACCACTTTTAAAGCAGCATTTCATAATGCTTCAAAGAAATTTGCTCTACACCGCTAGTACTCGGGCAAAGCAGAAGCTATTTCTTATTGGCTCGTTAGATGCCTTCTCTATGGCCGTTAAAAACAATAAAACAGAAGTCCGAAGAACTAATTTAGTTGAGCGCCTCAAATTTTTAGAGAAACGCACTTAAGCTTCTTTGCTTTTAAGCTTATTCAAAACCGCCGAGGCGAGAAAAAAGCCCATGCTACCTGTGAGCATTGTTGAAGAGCCGAATCCAGTATCACAATTTAACCGATAATCCGCACCCTTTTCCCGCTCACAACTTATAGAGCCGTCCAATTGGGGGAATTTGGGGATCTCGTCAGAATAGACACAATCAATGTGGAATTTCTTCTTAGAATACTTGGAGAAGCCATGCATTTTCCTCAGCCGCTTTCTTACTTGAGTGAGTAATGGATCATTTCTGGTTTTAGACAAATCAGCGACCTTCAATCTTGTAGGGTCTAATTTACCACCCGCGCCACCGCATGTGATGATATTAAGACCTTTCTTCTTTGCTTGCGAAATTAGGAGGCATTTATGGGCCACTGAATCAATTGCATCTACAATATAATCAAAACCAGCTTCTAATAATGCCTCTGAATTCTTTTCGGTATAATAAGCTTCTTGCGCGATCACTTTACAATCAGGCGCAATTAAACCAATACGCTCCTTTAAGGACTGCGCTTTAGACTGACCCACCGTGGAGCTAAGAGCTTGGATCTGTCGATTCACATTACTCAAACAAACCTCATCCATATCAACTAGGGTCATAGTCCCAATGCCGGTCCTTGCCAAGGCTTCGACTACCCAAGAGCCAACCCCACCCAATCCAACAATTGCAATGTGGGATCGTTTAAAACTTTCCACAGCCTGATCCCCATAAAGGCGACTGATAGAACCAAAACGAATTGAATAATCATCCATAAAAAAGAAACTTTATTTATATAATTCCAATTCAATATAAAAATTCGCTTCCACTTCCAGTGTTTTTTTACACATTATAAGAATGCCTGATTTAAATTCAGTTTTATCATTCTGCGATTCGCGGACTCGGATCAACGAAATTCAAGATTTTGAAAATGCACACAACGGTCTCCAAATTGAAAATAATGGGATCGTTACCAAAATAGCGGCCGCCGTTGACGCAGGGCAAATTCCCTTTGAAGATGCGATTAAAAGCAATGCAGACTTTCTCATATGCCATCATGGGATCTTTTGGTCACCGCTAGCACCGATCGCCGGTCACAACTATAAAAAAATCAAAACAGCACTGGATCATAATCTAGCCGTATACAGCGCCCATCTACCATTAGACTGTCACCCAGAGATTGGGAACAATGCCCTCTTAGCAAAAGCACTCAAGCTAAAGCCTGTCGATAGCTTCATAGAATATAAAGGTACAAAAATTGGGCTGATCTGTGAAGCGCCCCAAGGAAACCGCACGGCACTGAGCGATCAACTTAAAGCCCTTTTCCCGGAAACTTATGGCGCGACCTTATTTGGGGACCCAAATCCTAAGCGAATTGCGATACTCACCGGAAGTGGGCAAAGTGCTGTTTCAGAACTAATTGAAAACAACGTGGATACGCTGATTACTGGAGAGCTCAAACAACACCACTTTAACCTAGCGCAAGAATTAAAGCTCAATCTTTATCATTGTGGGCATTACGCGACTGAAGTTTTCGGGGTCAAAGCACTCGCACAAGAAGTTGCAGATCATTTCAAAATCGAATGGACGTTTTTAGATCAAGCGTGTTTAATATAAAAACAATTAAGTAAAACCATGAAAAAAATCGCAATTATTAATGGCCCAAACCTTGATCGTCTAGGTGAACGTGAACCTACTATTTATGGAGACCAGACCTTAGCTGACCTTGAGGCACTTCTTAATAAAGAAGCTGAAGCTCTCGGAATAAGTCTACAGTTCCACCAATCAAATCACGAGGGTGTTATTATCGACACAATTAATAACACACTGACCGATGGCTCAGTTCATGGAATTATCCTAAACCCGGGTGCTTTAACCCATACCAGTTTAGCCCTTAAAGATTCTATTGCTGGAGCTAACCTGCCCACCGTCGAAGTACACATAAGCAATATTTACAAAAGGGAAGCCATACGCCAGCACTCAATATCTGCTCCGGTATGTCTAGGGGTGATCTCAGGCTTAGGGTTTGAAGGGTATCGTGCAGCGCTACGCTATTTATCCAGTATCCTTTAGAACTGTTTGTGCACTTGTTAATAGGGCTAGGACTTTTCTGCACACTAGCCTTAATTGCGTTGGTTACCTTTAAGTTAATGCGATCAGATAAGATCGCTTATTTAAGCTTTGTTTGGGTATCTTCCGTAAGCGCCGCCAAGCTTTTGAGATCCCCAAAGTATTGCTGAATGTCTTCTATAATCCTGACATCTTTTAGCGCCGAATCGAACAAGGCTTTCTTCTCAGATTTCAGAATTTGTATACGCTCTTCAATCGTGCCTTTGGTGATCATGCGATATATAAATACAGGCGACTTCTGTCCAATTCTATGGACACGATCAATTGCTTGATTCTCAACGGCTGGATTCCACCAAGGATCCATTAGGAAAAGATAATCTGCGGTATTTAAAGTCACGCCAGTTCCTCCAGCCTTTAAGCTGACCAAGATAATTGCAGGATTTGTATCTTCTTGAAATTCACGAACTGGCCTACTTCGATCCCTCGTGGAACCCGTCAGTTCATAGATATTCAAGTTCGGGAAATGCTTTTTCAGTAATGGATTCAAGCGATCAATCAATTTCACAAATTGGCTAAAAATAACGACCTTACGCTTTTTCTTACCATCAAAAGCTTCCGAAAGCCTCGATAATAAAACCATAATTTTCCCACTTTCTTCGATATCAAATTCTACATCAGGAATAATACCTGGATCGCAACAAATCTGCCTAAGCCTCGTCAGCAAGGCAAAGAGGTTGAATGCCTTATTCTTCATGATCGTTCCGAGCTCCGAGCTATCAACCGCCACCTGCTTGTCTTGTTTGGCTCCTACAGCTTCCGTGGGTTCCTTAGCCTCATTATTCATTTCAGAACTACCTTTATTTAGGTACTGATTATACAATTCCCTTTGTTCCGATTTAATTGGGCAGATTAAATCAACCTCCGTCTTTTCTGGTAATTCCTTAGCAACGAGTTCTTTTAATCGTCTAAGTATAAACGGATTAATTTGTTTTTTTAAGTGCTGAACAAATTCCGACACATCCTTGTCCCGCTCCGACTGAAGGACTGCTTCAAATTGATTCATTGAACCCATTAAACCAGGCATCAAAAAGTTAAAAATAGACCATAAATCTAAGAGCTTATTCTCTAAGGGTGTTCCGGTTATGGCTAAGCGAAATTCCCCAGTAATTAAGGAGCAAGCCTGCGAAATCTTTGCTAATGGATTCTTTATACATTGTGCTTCATCCAAGACAACATACTCAAATTTTTCTGATTTAATCTTATCAATATTCAGACGGATTTGCGAATAACTAGACAACCACAATACGCCCTTTTCTCTTTTAGGGAGTTCATCTGACTTAACAATCTTCACTTCCAAATCAGGATACCACTGCTCAACCTCTTGTTTCCATACGGGGACCACACTTGCAGGACATACAATAAGACTGGACCGTTGATTTTTTGCATATTTGGCTATCAAGGTTAATACCTGCAAGGTCTTACCCAAGCCCATCTCATCTGCCAGTAAGCCGTGGCCACCGTTATGATGCAATCGCTGCATCCAAAGAACTCCTTCAACTTGGTACGGACGTAAAAAATTGGGTAAGCCGTGACCTTCGCTCGTTTTATCCCTAATTAAGCGCTCGCTCCAGCGTTTCAATTCTCCGGCAACCTCCAATTTCATACCCTTATCCAACCAAAGTGAATACAACATATAGCGAGGCCATTGCGTGGGCTCCCCCTCTAAACCACCAATGTTCCAATTTGAGATTGCTTTTGATTGAGACTCTTTAATTGAAACAAGCCCAATACCTTCCAAATAATGCGTCCCTTTACCCGACTGAGCTAGGGACAAAGCTTCATCCCCATCCATCCATTCCGCGCCAAGCTTAAATCTATAATCAAGCTGCATTTTATTGCGACCAACTGATTCCGCTCGACCCATTATTTCAACTGTTTGAATTCCTTGAGCCATTTTTTGAGCTTCATTGTCTAGTAAGAAAGCTCCAAATAAGGCTTCCCAGCGCGTTCTTCCCCGAGAAAAGAAGCCAGATATTTTCTCAAAATCATTTAATATAAAATCTTTTTTATTGGGTCTAAATTGGAAACCCACTTCTCGCGTTAGCACGGTTAATTGAACCATTTGCTCTCGTTCTTCTGGCTTCATTTCCAGTTCTTCTTTTGAGAAGACCGCAACTTTATCATTATTTAATTCCTGCCACCAAGGCTTTAAGACCAGACCTTTTTTGCTACCACAAAACTCTAAAGCCATACGCCGGCACACAGTCGTGGATTTATGTTTCTCGTTCTGTCGAACTACTTTTCTTTGAGTATGCTTTCCTGGATTTTGATTATTCCCAGAAGTTTTGGTATTTTTCGAAATTGGGCTAATCTCATCTGCGACTAATTCTTCTATTTCGTAAAACCCAGCTACGCCAATAGCCCTGCCTAAAGATTCATTTTCAGTCGAAGATCGAACTTTAAAATCAACACCGGAAAAATCTATGATAGAATAATAAATCTCTTTACGTGTAAACGCGTAGTTGATTGTAGCATCTTTATCGGTCAACTCAATCCCGGTAATACTTCCCTCTAGATAGAGCTTTCTGCCAGCTTCTAATTCCTTTCCAGAAAACACCGATTCCCAGTCAGATTGTACATAATCAAACCACCGCTCTAATGCAGGCGTGTTGTAAGATCGGGAGGGTTCTTTTGATAACATACAGTTACCATTTAACTAAATTTTAGCGTATACCCGCAAGTGTTTTTCTTAAAAAAGCCTTATAATATCTAAGACCATATGCCTAGAGCTTCTAACTGCGCTAATGCCTGAGGACCCCAGCCACGATTTGCTAAGGGACTTGCCGGACTTGGGTGTAAAATTCGTCCAATTTTAATAGCGCTATTGCCTTTAAGGGAATCTCTGGCTTTTTGCTCAGCGAAGCCACCCACCCCAACAATCCAATCCACCTCTAAAATATTCACCACATCTAGCAAATGTTCATTGCAAACTTGATAAAGTGGTTCTGATTCACTGACAGGAAGCTTATCGGGTGTACGGTTTTTACCTGAAGCCTCCATAAAAACAAGCGGACAATAATTAAGCACGTAATGATCCTCAAAAAAAGCATCCGCACTGCTAAATTGTTCCTTCAAGAAGCCCCATAAACGGCGGCCACTGACCTCACTTTTTTTACAATTAAATCCCTCAATCATGCGCTTAGGATGCTCAATGTCAGGCTTGCCAACCGGACTACTGACACCCACCCAATCTTTTACATGCTGAATTTCACCGAAGGGAATACCCGTCTGGGCCATTCCGTATGGGCCGGGGTTCATCCCCATAAATAAAACTTTCTTTTTTGAAGAACCCCTTTTTTCAATATATGATTTATGGGAGTCCCAAGCATAATTCAGCGGATTATAAATATGGGTGACGGGATCACTGAATCTAAAGGTTTCAACCTGCTTTGATAAATTTTGGGTCGAGGTAATTAATTGATCAGCAATGGACATCATAGCTTGCCTTAATTCTCTTCTTTAAAATCACTGTGACCCAAATCTTTTTCTGGAACGATCGAATCCCTAATTAATTGTTTTAATTCCTTCAGCTCCGGAAAACCACCCATAGTTTTGCGATCCCAGATAATATTGGAGCCAATCTTAAGCCTAAAAGTGCCCGATTCGCTCGAAGGAATTAATGTGATACCATGTAAGTCGGATTCGAAGGTTATCAGTAACTCTTGAGCGACCCAGGAAGCGCGTGTCAGCCAGCGACAACCAATACAATATTCAATTTCTATAATTGGATTCAGTGAGACCATATTTCAAAAGTATAATTCAAGTTAGCTGATTTCGAGCTTATTTGAGATTCTTTATGCGGGAAGAATTCTTGATGACTTGGGAAGAAAGTATCCCCTTGGTAATGTTCGTGGATTCTCGTAAGGTGTAATTTTTCCGTCACCTCAAAGGTTTTTTCATAGACGGCTGCGCCCCCACAAATCCAGATAGTTTTATTCAGAGATTTTGCTTTAACCAAGGCTTCTTCAATACTTTGGGCATATTCAAAATTCTTATTAATTTTAAGCGCTTTCCCCTTGGATAAAACAATATAAAAGCGCTCATCAGCCCAATCCTTTTCTTTAAGCATTTCATCAAAACTAAGCCTTCCCATAATCAGAACACCTCGCTTAGTTTTTTTAAGAAAAATCTCCCAATCTTCCTTAATAGACCAAGGCAATGTTCCCGAGTTGCCAATCACTCCATTGTCTGAAACTGCAACGATTTGGTTAATTTGATTGGTGGGCCAAAGACGTAAGCCCGTTTCCTTTAACCCAGTTAAGTCTTTAGTTGCCACATATTCTTGGATTCTTTGACCCATAATTTCAAGGCTATCGGCAATATCATTGAGCGGCTTTAAAACAAAATCTCGTTTAAAGATCTCCTTATGCGGTAAGTTAAGGCGCTCGCTTTCTAGCTCATGTGCTCCAAAAGCTAGAAGGTCTATATCAATAATTCTATTTATCCAAATGTCGGATTTTTTACGCCCCATTGCTCTTTCAATACCTTGGCAACATTCAAGCAATTCTAGCGGGCTTAAATTTGTATAAAGTTCAATAACCCCGTTATAAAAATCACTACCTCCTTCAATACCAATTGCCCTATTTTCATAGACAGCACTGGCTTGGGTAATAATCACTGCCTTGGTGCTTTCAAGGAGCTCAATGGAACGCCTTAAATTATTGATTCTATCACCTAAATTTGAACCTAATCCAATATAGACCTGATTCAGCGGCATACCGTAACCTCCGCGGCAAAGTAATCGCAGATGCAATCAACGGGGACCGATGGTTTTTTTACCGTGACCGTCGCTTGATCAATTGAGGAAAATTTATCTATCAAAGTGGACGCAATAGAATCTGCACAAGTTTCAATAAAGTTATAGCGCTCTCCTTCAAAGATTGCCTGCACGACTTCATAAATATCCACGTAATTAACGGTGTCCCCAACGACATCGTTATTTCCAGTAGCTTGAGGGTTCAGTTCAACCACAATATCTACTTTAAACCGTTGCCCTAGTTTTGCTTCTTCTTCGGTCAATCCATGACGCGCGTAAAAGGCTAATTCTTTTAGAATAATCTTAGTTTTCTTCATATCGTTTACAATAATCTATAACTTTTGTGCATTGAATGTTTTCGCTGACATCATGCACACGTATGAAATCAACCCCGCTTGATGAGGCTAAGGCCGTGGTGCCTAATGTTCCAAAAATTCTATCTTTAGGCTTATCAATATTCAGTAGCTGAGCAATCATTGATTTTCGAGATGCCCCAATTAAAACGGGCACAGCAAGTGCTTTCAAGGCTTCAAGATTTCTCATAATCGTCCAATTATCTTCAAAGGACTTACCAAAGCCCAATCCAGGATCTACACATATGGCTTGAGGATCCACTCCAGCTTCAGTCACTATTGAAATCGATTCTGCTAAAAAATGAATCACATCCTTAATTAAACCTAGTTTTGAATTATTCGTATCTGAACGATTGTGCATAAGGATACAGGCGGCATCATATTTAGCAATGACACGGGCCATTTGCTTGTCTCTTTGAGCACCCCAGACATCATTGATGATGTCAGCCCCTGCCTGAAGACAGACTTCAGCTACTTCTGACTTCGAAGTATCAATTGAGATCAAACAATCGCTCTTGCCTCGGATCATTTCTAAAAAAGGCAAAATTCGATTAATTTCCTCATCGATAGAAACAGGCTTATGATTAGGGCGCGTAGACTCTCCTCCAATATCAATAATCGAAGCACCTTGACGGGCCATTTCACAAAAGAAGGCTTCGGCATCCTTTAAATCTTCAAACTGACCCCCATCAGAAAATGAGTCGGGGGTTAAATTCAAGATACCTACTATATGGGTTTTTTTTCCCAAACTGAGCGGCCTCCTTGTGGTCTTAAAAATCCGTTTTGATTGAATGCTCATACTACACTTAATTGAATGGATTCTGATTTTTGGGCGACGAGCAAGTGGCTTTCGATTTGATCGATCAGCCGGCGGTTAGCCGGCGTATTTTCAAAATTAAACGTAGCCTTTTTTGTATTAATTTCACTCACAAGACTTATATGTCTTAAAGAATTGGTCATAAACGCGGCACTCATTGTTGTTAGATCTTCTTCGACAATTTCACAAGCTTCAACAATTTCACTTTCCAAGACTATCGATCGGATAACACCCGGCAAAACTCCTGAGGCAGTAGAAGGAGTTTTTATAAGGCCCTCCCTAACAAAGAAAATGTTCCCAATACAAGTTTCAGAAATTCGCATCTGAGTGTCTATTCTCAAGTAATCATCAAAACCTTGAGCCCGAGCCTCTTTAAGGAGCCAAATATTTTCCATGTAATTATGAGTTTTAAGCCCGGCAAGTGGCGCTTTCTCATTAATTGGATGAACCGTATTTAATGAGAGCCGGATCGGCAGATTTTCAGCCTCTAATCCTCTAGTATAAATATAAAGCGTCGCGCCTTTCAATGAGGGCATCAGAGATAATTTCAAAGCGTAAGGCGCAGCTCCCTGCGTTTTATTTAATGCGATAATTGCCTCTAAAACAAGGGCTTCTTGATCGATTAAAAAGACATCTAACTCCAAGAATTGCGCAGACTTAAAAAGTCGCTCCCAGTGTCGTGCCCAGAAAAATAATTGCCCGCCCTCGACTAACAAAGTTTCAAATAAAGCAAAGCCATGGCTGAACCCCGAATCCTGTGGATTGATAGAGACCTTTTCGGCAGAATGAATGACTTTAATATTCAGCATAATTGATCTAAAGTTTCTTCAATGGCCCGGCCTTTTGCAATCGTTTCATGATATTCATCCTTCGGGTCTGAATCCCAGACAATCCCACTGCCGACATTATAGTATAAGTGCCCACTGACATGCTGCAAAGTCCGAATAGATATATTCAACTCTGCATCCTGATTAAAGCCTATATAGCCATAAGAGCCACAATAGATACCCCTCCTATTCGGCTCTAAGCTTTCAATAATCTCCATGGCGCGAATCTTGGGTGCGCCCGTTATCGACCCCCCGGGAAACATTGCATTGATCACATCAAAGATATCTTTTTTAGGAGATAATTTTCCTTTAACTTGTGCCGTTGCATGCATCACACTTTGGTAGTATTCGATGGTGAATTTTTTATCGGCACACACACTCCCATATTCGGCGATTCGACCCATGTCATTACGTTCTAGGTCCACAATCATCAATAACTCAGCTTTATCCTTTTCCGACATTTCTAGTTCATGGGCCAGCTGCTGATCTTCTATGAAATCTTTCCCTCGAGGCCGGGTTCCTTTAATCGGCCGCGTCACTAAAGCCTCCCCACGTTTCTGAATAAATTGCTCGGGAGAAGTGGATATTAACTGCAGGTCACCCGCATTAAAAAACCCACTATAGGGGGAAGGATTACCGCTACGCAAAGCTTGGTAGAGTGCCACAATATCCCCTTCGAATTCAGTATCTCTACGCCGGGAAAGATTGACCTGATAAACATCTCCTTTGGCTATCCATGAACGTATTTCTCGAACAGAATCGCAAAAGACAGCTTCTGAGGTATTCCATTTCCAGTTTTTAAACTTAAATGCTTCAGCACTTCCTTGAGCCTTTTTGCTTCCTGTGACTTCACCCTCACCTTCACCCTCACCTTCACCTGTTATGATTTCTTTCAGCCGATCAAAGGTAGGCTTAGCTTTCTGTACTATCTCTGCAGCGATTAAAAAGACTTCATTGCTTTGATGATTTAAGGCAACCACGCCATCGTATAATCCGAATAAGAATGGGGGCACCGACAAATCATCGGTCGCAATATTCGGCAAAGATTCTAGTTGCCGGCCGTAGTCATAGCTCAAAAAACCGACGGCTCCGCCCGTAAAAGGAATGTCGCTGGTTTGGGCTGTCTTGTACTCTCGCATAACCTGACTGAAATGCTCCATTCCTTCTGATCCATCAATGACGCGAAATGGATCCGAGCCAAAGAAGCTCCAATTGCCTAAGCCCTCTAAGGATAATGTGCTATCGAGCGCAAAACCAAAAGACCTGCGGCAAAAAATATCGACCAAATCATGACCGGTTAAGTCACACTCATATTTCAGGATTTGCATATTTAAGGATTAACTTAAAGTGTCAGCGATTAACTGCTTTTGCAAACAGCCATAAGCCTATGGATTGAAAAATAATATTAGGTAACCATATCAGTAGATCGGACCGCAAACCAGGGATCCCATCAAACCAAGACATGTACACGAAAAGAAAATGATACAATAAGGCTATTAATAAAGCTAACATTGCATTCACATAAGACTCTTTACGACCAACCCTAATCGCTAAAGGAATGGCAATAATAGCCATGGAAATGATAGAATAGGCCTGCGATAGATTTTGTTGGATATATAATTGAAGCTGCCCGCGTTTTTTTGAGAAACGTTGCCCTGTCTTGGCTTCTTCAGCTAGAATTTCCTGACGTTCCTTCATTAATTGGGCAAATGTCATATTCTTATACTTCACCGGCTTGGAGGAATCTCCCCCAAATATATCCGACAAGGGAAGTTCTACGGGCAATTCTTTGAAGAAAAGTATCTTTGCGCTATCCACACTGATTGTACTATCGGTTATAGATCTGCGCTCTATACTACCATTTTCTAAGTTAAGGATAATAGAATTGTTATCATTGTCGTATTTCAGTTCTCCGCTTTCTGAGCGTAAAAATACTTCAACATGGTTTTCGTCATCCAAATCCCAAATCCATAAATCTTTTAATTTAGAATCTTCACGATTGTTTAAATAAATAATGTACCCCGGGAAATCTTTTATGAATTTCTTCTCTTGAATAAAACCTAAGGGATTTTCCGTAATGGCTTTCCCAATAAGTGACTTATAAGTAGCAATTGATTTTGGCCCTAATTGTAAGGTCACGACTGCGCTGATTAACACACCCATAAAGGCGATAAAGAAAACTGGCGCAGCTATTTGGTGTAAGCTAATGCCTACGGACTTCATGGCGGTTATTTCAGAATCTGAAGACAGGCGCCCGAAAGCAATTAGAGTCCCGGATAAGACTGCTAAAGGTATTGCATAGATAGAAACTGCAGGAATGAGCAGTAATAATAATTGGCAAAATAGTTGAAAGCCTAGCTTGCCAGTAGTTAGCATTTCTGACAAATCTTGAAACGCATTTCCCAAAATGAGCAAAAATACAAAGAAACCAAAAGAAATGCCGATAGAAACAAGAAGTTCTTTTAGAATGTAGCGATGCAGTAGATTGATCATAAGAATCTAGTAAAAGAATATAAATCAAATAATTTAAACAATAACAAGCACAGTATCTTGATCCCCTTTTCTAATCGAATTATATCTCAAATTTCTCAGGCAATTTATGCCTCTCAACCACTCAAATCAGCCAACAAAACTAAGTTATTATGTCTAAATTAGATACTGAAATCATTGAAATCTTCAAAGACAGTGGCGCCCTCTTAGAAGGTCACTTTATCCTTCGTTCTGGATTACGAAGCGGACACTTTTTTCAGTGCGCTCAGGTATGCCAATACTTAGATAAGGTCACTCGTTTAGCAGAGATTCTCGTAGGAAGCTTAAAATCATATGGGGCTACCACCGTTGTAGGTAATGCCATGGGAGGACTAGTAATCGGGCAAGAGGTCGCTCGGCAAATGGATTTACGCTATGTATTCCTCGAAAAAGTCAATGATCAGCTAGCACTTAGAAGAAACTTCAAGTTTAAGCCCGATGAAAAAGTATTAATTATTGAAGATGTCATTACAAAAGGAGGCAGAGTCTTTGAAGCAATTAAGGAATTAAAAGCACAGGGCGCTAATCCAGTAGCCGTTGGCGTAATTGTCGATCGTAGCAACGGCAGTACCAGTTTTGAAATACCCCATCATAGCTTAGCTAATCTTAATTTCCCAACCTATGATCCAGAAAACCTTCCGGCAGCCCTAGAAAAGATTACAGCGACAAAACCCGGGAGCTAATCTGCCCAAAAGGACGACTTCTGGATGCTAAAATTATTTCAAAAATTCCAAAAAAGCCCGAGTGATACCGCGACGTTTTTAAGGTTTGCGGGCGTAGGCTTA
This sequence comes from uncultured Puniceicoccaceae bacterium, assembly GCA_913045955.1. Classification (GTDB taxonomy): domain Bacteria; phylum Verrucomicrobiota; class Verrucomicrobiia; order Opitutales; family Coraliomargaritaceae. Next base: position 10,809 of record CAJWRZ010000001.1, on the reverse strand, counting down.
ATGGGATCACTGATTGATATAGTTATTTTATATTTACTGATGGAACTCGGGCTTAATACTTTGATAAGCCGATTAATCTCCCTTTCCTCATCAATGCTCTTAGGTTATTCCCTGAACCGCTACTTCACCTTTCATCATATTGAAGTAAACCGTGCTTTATGGGCGTCCGTCATGCGTCACTTTGGGGTTCATGGACTTGGAAGTTTCCTTAATATTGGCATATTTTTAACCACAATTTCATTAGCCAATAACTTTAATCTAGAGGGAGCCCTCAAAGAACTGATGCCCTTAATTGCCGTATGGGTTGGAGGCATTGCCGGGTTGTCCTTTAACTTTTTCTTTTCAAAGAAAATTGTTTTTGATAATAAATAATCGATGCAATTTCTTTTATTAAGGAGCTTAAAGCTATTCCTCCCTGCTTACCTAGAAGCCTTCTGTTTTAACAGCAAAAAGCAAAGACCGTTCAGCCTGAATAGAGTTTTATTCTTAGTCTTTATCTTTCCGGCTTTCGCAGTACTCCAGCTCATCCATTGCCTTGGCTTCCTTCTTGATCACCTTCTCTACAGAAAATTTAAGCAACAATCATGCGATAAGGCACTATTTGTAATCGGGATTCCAAGAAGTGGAACGACTTACATTCATCGTACCCTCTCAAAATCTATGGCGTGTACGACCTTTTCGACCTGGGAGGCAATCCTTGCGCCCTCAATTTTTCAAAAGAAATGCCTTCGCCTCCTATCTGAATTAGATGGGTGCCTTGGAAGTCCCTTTCAAAAGACTTTAAACTTTTCTATCAAAAAAATTGGAGGGAATTTCCATGACATTCACAGCGTGGCGATGAACGAGCCCGAAGAAGATTACCTCACACTTTTACCTATCGGAGCCTGTTTTATATTGCTCTTTGCCTTCCCAAAATCCCAAGGACTTAGAAAGCTCACCTCACTTGATAATTTTACGCAGGAAGAGCGCACAGCTATTATTGGCTTCTACAAAGAAAACATACAAAGGCACTTATATTTCCACGGCCTTGATACTTGTTTTTTATCTAAAAATGCTGCTTTTTCAACTTGGCTACCCGAGATTAAAAAGGCTTTCCCTAAGGCAAAATTTTTACTGTCTATCCGTGAGCCAAAGAGTGCGCTGAGTTCTCAGCTCAGTTCACTCAAACCGGCGCGCAGTGTTTTTGGAACTGACCCCTCTGGTGCCACTACCCAAAAAATTATACTCGAGTCGATGGAGTATGCTTTTCAAAGTATTTATAGCTTCACCCAAAACACCGATCCTAAACAAAGGGTTATCATTGATCAGCAGAGACTCCTACATCAACCCCACAGCACATTGAATGAAGCAATGGAATTATTGGATTTAGATATTCAAAGCTTAGGAACAAGTGAAGAACCCCTACCCATTCATACTAAAAGTAAGCATCAACATGATAACTTTGCTGTAAATAATGACATAATTGCAGGTTCTGTATTTGAAAATTATCAGCTAATCCTAAAAGATTCGATTGGATCATGACTTCACCCACCCATCACAAAAAACCAAGGATTGCTTTCTTCTCCGATTCATTGCCTGAAAGAAACGGGACAGGGGCTTATTATTTTGACCTTCTGAAGCAACTATCTGCCTTCCCTCTATCCATGGCGATTTTCCAGCCAAGGAGACAGGTGCGATTGAACTGGCTCTCGATACCGATGCCCGGCGACCCTTCACAAAGACTGATCACGCCAAACTTATTTAGAATCTACAGAGGTTTAAAACAGCTAAAACCTCAGATTGTAATATCGATAACCCCGGGGCCTTTTGGCATCCTCGGATACCTTTATGCCAAGCGAAATAACTTAAAATTTGTCAGTGCTTTTCATACGGATTTTGAGCAGCTAACCAAAATCTATTGGAATCCTTTGAACCGGTCTTTCGCTAATTTCTACTTAAGCTTCATCAATAAACTCTTTTGTAGCCATAGCGAATATACGCTCATCAACAACAAAAAGCTCATTCCTCAAGTTGAGCAACTAGGTGCCCAAAAACATAAAGTAATGGGAACGCCACTGCCTGATTTTCATTTCAGCGAGCCTCTTAATAATGCTCCTAAAGCTTTTGAGCAAGTTTGCTTTGCGGGGCGTTTGGCTGCAGAGAAAAACATAGACTTAATCCTTGATGCAGCGAAACACTTTAAGCAGATAAGATTCATTATTGTAGGCGATGGTCCATTGAAGCGTTCACTTAAAGAATCCTCGACTGAACTGACAAATGTGCGTTTTACGGGCTGGGTGAATCGAAGCGAGTTAGTTAAAATAATTGATGCTTCTAATTGTTTACTCCTCCCCTCTAAATTAGAGACTTTCGGTTCAGTCGCCTATGAAGCAATGGCTCGGGGTCGACCCACTATCGTTTCAGAAAACTCAGGAATCAATCAGTGGGATTCCTTAAGAGAGAATATTGTCGTCTTAAAAGATGAAAGGAATCTCATACGAGCAATTCAATCGCTTATTGATATGACCTCGGAGGAAAGAGCTTCTTTAGGAGCACGCTCTAGAGCTGCTGCAATCCAATTTAACACGATGACCTTAGAGCATTGGATGGCGCTTTTAAATAAACTTTAAGCCTTTGGAGAAATAAAGATGAAATCGATCATTTCTATTCATGACGTCATGCCTGAAACAATGGATCGAGTGCTTAAGCTTATTGAATGGCTAGAAGCACTTAAGGTTCCACCGAGTACCCTTCTTGTAGTTCCGGGCAAGGACTGGACCGAAGCTCAAATTAGGCAACTCGATTCATTATCTAAAAAAGGTTACACATTAGCGGCGCACGGATGGCACCATAAGACACGACCAAGGCGCATCTATCATCGGCTGCACTCATTTATTCTCTCAAGGGATGTAGCAGAGCACTTGGACTTATCGAGCACAGAAATCCTAAAATTAATCCAACGCTCAAAAGCTTGGTTTCTAGAACATAACTTACCCTCACCCGACCTCTACGTACCACCTGCTTGGGCTTTAGGACCTATTCGAAAAAAAGAACTTAAGGAAGCACCCTATCAACAAATTGAAACGACCCTGGGCGTGATCCAACTGAACTCAGATGCCCAAACTAGATTCGTCGCACTGCCCCTAACCGGTTATGAAGCCGATACCAATTTTAGAGCTTTTTTCTTAAGCTATTGGAACCGATTCCAGGAATTTAAAGCAAGAAAATCTAAGCTACCTTTGAGGATTTCAATTCATCCCGATGACCTCGAATTAAAGATTGCCGAGCAATTAAAGACTCAAATTGAAGCTTCAGAGCAGTTCTTAAAATACAGCGACTGCTAGTCTAATCTTCAACTCGAACCCAACGACTGGCTTGAGCGATGCTGAATTGAAACTTCCTTGAATGCTCTCGGATTAAAAAAGGCATGTCCCAATGCTTTAAAAGTTTAAAATGTTTGCCTAAGGCATTTTGAAGTCCGCTAAAAGAATCTTCTCCTCCAGAACCTAGCCAATTTTCTCTCGGGGTATATTCCTCAAGCCAAGTAAAAGGTGTTGTAATAAATAATTGCCCCTTCGGCCGAACCAAGGTCGGTAATCGATCTAGGAGCGCCATCGGACTGGGAAGTCGACATATAAGATTACAGGCTAGGACAAAATCAAAACTGCCTAAGTCTGACCTTAAGTTCTGGGCATCGCCACATTCAAAAGAAACACGCTCACGGATTATATCCGAATCCACAAAGACTTCACTTTGATTAAACTGCGTACCCTCTTCTAGATAATTGACTGCGTGACTGCCTTTAGATTTAAGCTTTTGGGCTGCCTGAATAAATGAGCTCGAATAATCAATACCGGTTACTGAATCAAAAGACTTTGCTAATTCAAAAGTAGATCGCCCTACTGAGCAGCCAAGATCTAAAGCACGCCCAGTTTCGTTTAAAGCTCCTAAGTTAATACCTTCTTGAGCACAACGAACGGGAAAGTCGAAAGCTTCTGAAATGTTAAAATCATAAGGGAACTGATCTTTGGCGGTGCCATAATGAAAGAGCAAATACTGATTCAGGAGCGCTTCGGATTCATAAGTATCTCCCATAAAATATTTTTATTGGTTTGGTATAAGAACTAAACCAATTGCTTGGATTCTATGGTATCGATAACAAAGGATGAAGGCTTATATTTCCTGATGAGCACTTCTGTTTTACCGTCTTTTATCATTCTAACTTCGGGCAAGCGAATCTCCGGTGTCTTATGTGGAGCGTACAAAACATCATCATGTGAAGCATTTTTATGCTCTTTAAATAAATCTGGAGTGATGTGTCCTCCTAAATGATCGTCTCTTCCTGTGGCAATATGGACGGTGCCCAAGATCTTCTCATCTTGAATATCTCGACCAGAAAATGGCAGTACTTGCGTGCCAAAACCAAGCTCTCCAATCACTCCGATCATAGGATCTTCTTCCAAACGTTCATTGTGATCCTTAATTAATGAGTAATCCCCATAAACAAATTGAGATTTAAAAATCTTACCTTCTTTAACGTGCAATAACCCGATAGTTTCTTCGGCATATTTAAATGGAAATACACCATCCACACTTTCTGGCACAAAATAAACTTCGCCAGCCGGTAAATTGGCAACATCTGGGTTACCCGGGAGGCACAAGCCGTGGCTTTTTTGCGCTTCTTGTCCATTGGTCGTTAACTTTAAAGTGTAAGTGGAGCCTTCAACTTCAAAATCTACTTCAAAATAATCGGCTTGAGTCAGCGCCAAGCGCATTTTCTCTGAATCATCACTGACTGAAACATAATCAACCGCTAATCCCGTATCTAAGATTATTTGGTTAAGACCATGAAGCGTCGCACCTCTAAACCCAAATTCCTTACATTTTGCAGTTAAAGGAGCGGTAGCTGAGAAAGTGGATACGACCAAAATAATGTCATATTTAGAATATATATCATGGTCGAGGCTCAGTTCATGACCTTCGGGATCAAAACATATATCTTCCATATCTAAATTACTGCCACCAGTCTCTTTGTAGGCAAAAAGTTCTCCACCTTTCCAATTCATTACTTCAAGTGCGCCTGCTTGGAATCCTTTATAAAATACTTCATAACCGTAATTTTGAATGGATAAGGATTCATCCTTCAAAAATGCGAAGTTTTTGATATCCGCAGGGTTGGGCAAATCGATCAATACGCAGACGCGCTCTCCATTGCCGCCACCGAAAGATGTTTTTAGGAGACGAGTTAAAGAAAAGGGTTCAAAGGATCTTTTAGAGGCATCAGTAATCATATTTTTAGGAATAAATAGCGAAGTTATTTTGTGTCAACGGGAAGTTTGACTATTTTTTTAATAATTTTAATAGTTATTTGTGATAAAAAAACGGATCTTAGATTTGCTTCTATCTTCAGTATTATTGGTACTTTTCTTGTTACCAATGATTTTTCTATGTATTATACAAAAAATAGTTTTAGGGAGCCCTATTTTCTTCACACAAAAACGTTTGGGCCTTAATGGTAAAACCTTTAAGATCATTAAGTTTCGAACCATGAAAGAAGGCTCGGGTCCTGATGAGGAGCGACTCAGCTCTTGGGGGAAATTGCTTAGATCGACAAGTTTAGATGAATTGCCCGAACTCTGGAATGTTCTGATTGGAAACATGAGTTTGGTCGGCCCGCGCCCTTTACCGGAAGCCTACAAAGACCGCTACTCGGATGAACAAAGTAAACGGCACCAAGTACTTCCAGGAATCAGCGGTTGGGCTCAAGTGAATGGTCGCAACAACATCTCTTGGGCAGAACAGTTTCGCTTAGATTGTTGGTACGTTGAGAATGCTTCAATAATGCTCGACCTTAAGATACTTTTATTGACAATAGGAGTCGTACTTAAAAGAAAAAATATAAACGAAGAAGACCAAGCGACTAGAAGTGAATTTTTAGGTGAATGATATGCCATTAGAGAGAAATACTGTCCTAGAACTCGTCCAAACGATCCTTAGAGAACTTGGCGAAGACCTAGAAATAAAAGAATTATCCGCTACTGATGAGCAAACTAGACTTTTTGGCTCAAGAAGTGCCTTAGACAGCATGGGCTTAGTCAACCTAATCACGGATATTGAAGAGCAGCTCTCTGACGAGCATGATATCCATATAACTTTAGCCAGTCAAAGTGCCATGAGCCGGACACACTCACCCTTCAGGAAAGTGGGCTCTTGTGTGAATTACATAATGGAGCTAATCGAAGCCGCTGATGCCCAGAACCCATCATGAGTCAAGTAGCCTTCATAACCGGAACAAGAAAAGGCATTGGAAGAGCAATCGCCGAGCACCTACTTTCTCAAGGCTGGATTGTGGGAGGTTGCAGCCGAAGAAGCACTGACCTAGTGCATGAGAATTATCATCATTTTGAAATTGATGTGGCTGATGAGGCAGCGGTTATTGAAACCATAAAAACCATAAAGAAGCTGCATGGGCCAATACGCGCTTTGATCAATAATGCGGGCGTTGCCTCAATGAATCATATCTTGCTCACTCCAGTGGAGTCCTATGAAAAGATTTTTAAAACAAACGTACTCGGCACCTTTTTAGTTCTTAGAGAAACCGCTAAGCAAATGAGCCGAAATGGCGGTGGACGTATTATAAATTTCTCTAGTATCGCTAGTCCCCTTAACCTAGAGGGAGAAGCCCTCTATGCTGCCAGTAAGTCGGCGGTAGAGTCTCTGACAAAAACTGCGGCTAAAGAACTCGCGAGTATGGATATCACGGTCAATGCAATCGGACCGACTCCGGTTGAAACTGATTTAATAAAGCTCGTCCCCAAAGAAAAAATTGACGCCCTCCTTGAGCAACAACCCATCAAGCGATTAGGCACCCAAGAAGACATCCTCAATTGCGTCGATTTCTTATTGAAACCTGAAAGTGATTTTATAACCGGGCAAATTCTCTATCTCGGAGGCGTTAACTAATAAAAGCTGTAACTTCTTCTCTGTGAACTCTTCATCTTGGCTGATTGATCGTATTGCGAACTTCGAAGATCGTCCCTTCTTAGCTCAGCCCGATGTGACCTACAGCTATGATGCGCTCTCCGAATCCATCACCACGCAAATAAAATATTTTAAAGCTCAAGGGATTCAAGCGGGTGATGTCGTCCTCCTACACGGTGATTATACACTTGAAGCGATTGCTAGCTTACTGGCTTTATTTGAAATAAAAGCTATGGTAGCACCGGCAGCTATTGATGCAAAAAGCGAACGCCAACAACGAATCGAAGCTTCAAATGCACGCTGGGAAATTCACACAGAAAAGTCGAAGAAACCTGAGGTCAAAATGCTTGAAGGACAAAACGAAGTCCACAGCTATATAAAGGAGTTAATTCAAGCAGAGCAAGCAGGTCTAATACTCTTCAGTAGTGGGAGCACCGGGAAGCCCAAAGCAATGATCCATTCAGCGGAGCGTTTACTGGAGCCTTTTAAGGGGAAGAGAACCAAAAAATTATCGATTTTAATATTCTTACTTTTCGATCATGTAGGGGGCATCAATACCTTATTTAATGGGCTCTCAACCGGGGCACGCATCGTCGTTCCACAAGATCGAAAGCCCGAGAATGTCGCTCGAGCCATTGAGCAATACTCAGTAAAACTCCTACCGGCATCCCCTACTTTTTTAAATTTATTCCTGATCAGTAGCGTAGCTGAGCAGTACGATTTATCGAGTTTACGCTATATAACATACGGGACTGAGCCGATGCCCGAGAGCTTACTTAATCGAATCAAAGCAGCTTTCCCCGACACGGCCTTGATCCAAACCTTTGGCACCAGTGAGACGGGTATTAGCCAAACCATTAGCCGATCTTCTTCGAGTACCTTAATTAAATTCGATGACCCTAATACCGAATATAAAATTGTTGAGGGCGAGCTATGGCTACGTTCAAAAAGTCAAATATTAGGCTACCTGAATCATGAAATGTCTCGATTTACAGAAGACGGCTGGTTCAAGACAGGCGATCTACTTGAGCCCGCCAATGAAAAAGAAGGCGAAGGATTTTTCAGAATAGTCGGTCGCAAACAAGAGATAATCAATGTTGGCGGCGAGAAAGTCACCCCCTCTGAAGTTGAAAGTACCCTACTTGAGATGCCTGAGATTGCCGATTGCCTAGTCTATCCAGAAACAAATGCACTGACTGGGCAAATTGTCGCAGCCGAAATTGTATTGAAGGAAGGGATAGACTCAAAACCAATGAAGCGCGCGATTAAGAACTTCTGCCGCGAAAAACTATCAACTTATAAAGTCCCCGCCAGATTGCATTTTAAAGAGGCGACTAATTTCTCAAATCGCTTCAAGAAAATGCGAATTAAAAAAATCTAAAGATCTCTTTGAAAACATTGCTTGTAATCATAAATAAGCTTTTTGAAACTTATTGGCTTCCTATTCTACTTGTTTCTGGTGCCTTATCAGTAAATCCAGAAATAGGAGTAATTTTGAGCCTTTATGCCTTCCTATCAATTAAGTTGGTCGACTATATTGTAAGAAGAGAGATCCCTGAAAGTTCGGTTGAACAACACATACTTATTGTTGGATCCCTGTTAATAGTATCACTTCATTACTTTTTCTTAAATGACAGTTTATTGAACTATAATCTCCTTAATTGGATAATTCTATTAACTGCCCCTTTCTACTTACTTAAGGGCCTATCAATTAAAGAAGGGTACGTTAAACTGATACTATATACATTTTTTGTAATACTACTATTTGGATATTTTTCAGATACACCTTCAGGTCAAAATCACTTAAATTTGTCGAACACAAATATCGTAGCACTGATAACTTTGTTTCTTGGAATTAAGATACAAAGCCGTAGCCGATTCGAATTTATAATAAACCACTCAATTGTTTGTCTAATACTAGTATTACTATCGAATAAAGGTTGTTTAATCTTATATTCTATAATTATTCCATTTCTTTTTCTTAAAAAGAAAAACTATAGGAAAATTTATTTGTCTATAATCTTCAGTAGTCTTGCTTTAGCGCCTTTTTTTATAAACATATCAGATTTAAATCACCTAAAGGAAGCTCTAGGCAAATCATACGGTAGTCGAGTTGCTACTTGTGAATTTTTTAATGACTATTTTTGGACTACCAATAATAAGATTATCGGAAATGGGTTTGGGTCAGCTGAAATTATTGCTGACAACACAAACACCAAGGGGAAATTCCCCTTTATTGATATTACTAGGCTTAAGCATGTTCATAATGAATTAATAGAATCACTGATTGAAGGTGGGATTTTATGGCTACTCGTAATCTTAATAAGCTTTTTCTATTTTTTTTATAGGAATATAAAAGAAGGAAATAGATTAAGGGAAAAAGCATTATTCATAATTGTCTTCCTAATCACTATACAAATTTATTCCTCGTATAGAAATGGCGTCCTGTATTCCATACTTCCATTATTTGCACTGTCCTACGGCTTTAAGGCAATCAATACTATAAGCAGCAAATCAATAAACAGAATTACGTTCCTATTTTATCTGATCTTAATACCTACATTATTAATTGCTACTTCCAGTAAATTTAGAGCTTTCGAAAATTTGAGGTCTCCGAACATAAAAAATATTAATGCGGCAATTAATCTCAATAGCCATGAGCCTTATTTCTATTACGTAAAATTAAAATTACTGCATAATAATCTAAACGCTAAAGAAGATTTCTACAGAACAAAAGAGACCTTAGATTCAATCCATCCTAATTATAAAAAAGCTAATAGTATTCTAGCTAGCTACAAATTCAGACAAGGCGAGCCTAATGCAGCTTATAAAATAATAAAAGAAGCCAGCTTGGCCAATAGCCTAAACATAGAATATCACTATTATCTTATATACTATGCTTCTTATATTAATGAAAAAGTCTTAGAAGAGGAGATCTTAGAATTATTTAAAAAAGCAATCTACAAAGATAATTTAAGGAAGAATATTGATTTGAAATATACGATTAATAACAAAGTACTAACGATCTCAAATAGAACTAATAATAAAGATATTGCTCTAGATTTAGATTCGATAAAAAATACTGTTTTAGGTTACAAAACTCTTGGATATGTCAAATTCACTAAGGAAGGTAATCAATACAAGAGCAAAGGTTTTAAAGGGTACAAAAATTGGTTGTCTATTGAAATGATAAAGAAAACATTCGACCACAGAGGACTTTGCACCGGAGAACCTAATGTAATTCATTAACTAGGCGACTATTCGATATACATAAAAACTAAGGTATATAATTCAAACCAGACTCACTAATATCCGCGTCATTTAAGCCATCGCCTTCGGTATCTGGGTTATTAGGATCTGTAATATTAATAGGTAGTTCCAAAACATACCCAAAGCCTGAAAATAATACGTCATCTTTTACATCATTCCACAAAAAGATTCCACCGCTTACGGCAACTGCATCTTCATCATTCTTATCATTAGGCTCACCAGGACCCCAATTATTAGCTATTACGCTACTTCCATTTAACCACTTCCAATCACCTTCGTTTTCTGAATCAGATGCTCCTAAATATAAATTTGGCCATCCACCTTGTGACTGTAAAAATTGATGAAAATATTCTATTTTAGAAGCATTATCTAGTACTGCTAGCCTACCGCCTCTTGTTTCTGCGTCCAACTTTGCACTATTCCATGAAAAAGAACCAGTAATAATTCGTAAATCCAATGAAACTCCCGATTCTAAGCTTGTAGGATAGCCCTGTTCATCCTTATCAAGAATTCCATCTCCATCAGAGTCGTCAGACATTTTAAAGCGATAAAACTTCTTCTCCGCGCCCGCTTCCATTG